>CAZYYM010000001.1:0-156810 GCA_964651385.1 uncultured Gammaproteobacteria bacterium
AGACAAACGCACAAAAAGCATAGCCCTCGATTGAAAAACCGAGCCATTTGGGATCGGTTGAAGCAGCCTGGACTATACCCAGAAAATCAAACAGACCGATAATCAGTACCAGGGTTGTATCTTTGAACAATCCAATGAAATTACCCACAAGACCAGGGATTACATGTTTTAAGGCCTGCGGTAGAATGATAAAAGACATAGATTTCCAGTAATTCAAACCCAGCGCTGCAGCACCTTCATACTGGCCTTTTGGAATCGCCTGTAGCCCACCACGCACAGTTTCCGCCGTATAGGCCGCAGAGAACAAAGTCACTCCAACCAAGGCCCTGATCAATTTATCGAAGTTGACACCTTCAGGCAGAAATAATGGAAACATCACCGACGACATAAACAATACTGTAATCAAAGGTACGCCTCGCCACAGCTCAATAAATCCCGTACAGAAAGCGCTGACTGCCGGCATCTTTGAGCGACGCCCGAGAGCTAGCAAGAGCCCGACTGGAAAAGATCCGACTATACCGACGATAGAAATAATCAGAGTCAGGGATAAACCACCCCACATGGGTGTTTCAACTATAGACAGACCAAAGGATCCACCAGACAACAGGTAAAAGCCAATCACCGGATATACGAAAAGTATAACGGCGCCAAGCCAGGCTTTGTATCGAAAGCGGTCGAGGAACATTGGCACCATTAACGCCACTAAAATCAAGAACGTGGTATCGATACGCCACCTTTCCTCGTGGGGATAAAAACCATAAATAAACTGCCCTAATCTCATCTTGATAAAGACCCAACAGGCGCCACCACTGGTACAGGCGCTACGGTCATCGCCACTGAGATCGGCATTAATAAATACCCAGGAAATTACCGGGGGAACCAGAATATAGACCAGATACAATGCAAGTATCGTCAATAACGTATTCGTGGTACTAGAAAACAGGTTAGACCTGAGCCAAGCAACCACACCCATAGTGCTCGGCGGCGGTGGCAAATCCGGATGTGTACCCGGTAAATATTGCGATTTGGTTGTCATTAGAATTATCTCTCCACCAGAGCCATTTTGGCGTTATACCAGTTCATGAACATCGAGATTCCAAGTGAAATCGACAAATAAACAGCCATTGTAATAGATATAATTTCTACTGCCTGGCCGGTCTGATTGAGTACTGTCCCGGTAAACACGGAAACCAGTTCGGGATAAGCAATCGCAGTTGCAAGCGAGGAGTTCTTGGTCAGGTTAAGATACTGACTCGACAATGGTGGAATAATCACGCGTAGCGCCTGAGGCAGGATTACAAGGCGTAATGTGGGTGCTGCTCTTAATCCCAGTGCATGGGATGCTTCGGATTGACCATGACTGACAGCCTGGATCCCCGAGCGTACTATCTCTGCAATAAATGAAGCCGTATAAATAGACAGGGATAGCCAAAGTGCCACAAACTCAGGAATAATCACCGTACCACCGACAAAATTGAAACCTTTCAGCACAGGTATTTCCCAACTTAAAGGAAAACCGGTAACTATCATCGCAAGCAACGGCAAGCCAATAAGTAGCCCGATTGAAACATAAACAGTGTGGAATTGCTGGCCGGTTTTCTCCTGTCTTTGATGCGCCCATCGAGCAATGAACACAATTGCGATTATAGCAATGATAAGTGCCACTATAACCAGTGAAAAACCGTCTTCATAATTGGCGGACGGCATATATATACCGCGGTTATTGAGGAATATGCCATCAAAAAAACCGACACTTTTTTTAGGCGAAGGCAGTGCTCTCAATACAGCAAAATACCAGAAGAAAATCTGCAATAGCAACGGAATATTTCGAAAAATTTCGATATAGACCATTGCCAGGCGTGCTACCAGCCAGTTCTTCGATAGTCGTGCGATGCCGATGATAACTCCGATAATAGTCGCCGCGATAATACCTGCAAAGGAGACTAACAGAGTATTGAACAAACCAACCAGGAAAGCAGTGCCATAAGAGGAGGCTTCGGAGTACTCGATTAAATGAGTAATGATTCCAAAACCGGCCGTGGTTTCCATAAATCCAAAACCGGTTGCTATCCCTTGTTTCTCCAGATTTTCGGCAGTATTACCGAAGATGTACATGGCGAAGAAGCCTACTGCGACGACCAAAATTAGCTGGAAAAAATAACCTCTGATAACAGGGTCATTCCAGGGTGATGGACGTAATGCAGGCGCTGATAATGTCGGTTCTTTATTCACGGTTTATTCTCTGTTACATGTGCCAGGGCTGGAAGCAGGGATATAATTAGCCTCAACCCTTATGTTTTAATTTCAGAGGCCCTAAACGCAAACGTCCCGCTAAAAAGCAGGACGTTTGTTTTGATAGGGTTTTAGCGTACCGGTGGGGCGTATTGAAGTCCGCCTTTGCTCCATAGTTCGTTAACGCCACGTGCGATATTCAATGGATCAATCGACAGATTACGCGCAAAAGATTCGCCATAGTTACCGACACTGGAAACAATGTTGCCACACCAGGTTGGGCTGACACCCAGGTTTTCACCGAAGCTTCCTTCCTGTCCAAGCAGACGCTTAATCGCCGGACTACCATCTTTAGCCTTCATCGAAGCGTTACCCGATGTAACACCCAATTCTTCAGCATTAACCATGCAGAACAGGCTCCATTTGACAATATTGAACCATTGATCGTCACCCTGGCGTACAACCGGTCCAAGAGGTTCTTTTGAAATAACGTCAGGTAATACTTTATGCGCCGAAGGGTCTTTCAGCTTGATACGCTGGGCATAGAGTCCTGATTGGTCAGTAGTATATACATCACAACGTCCAGAATCATAAGCAGCGACAACTTCGTCTGCCTTTTCGAATGCAACAACGGTGTAATCGAGGCCATTACCACGGAAATAGTCAGAAACATTCAGCTCTGTCGTGGTACCGGTATTGGTACAAACAGAAGCACCACCGAGTTCTTTAGCACTATTAACACCCAGGTCTTTGCGAACCATAAAGCCCTGACCATCGTAATAGTTAACACCGGCAAAGTTTAAACCCAGCGCGGTATCACGCGTCGCTGTCCAGGTTGTATTTCGAGACAGCACGTCGATTTCACCCGATTGTAGTGCAGTAAAACGCTCCTTAGCAGAAAGCGGCGTGTACTTAACTTTAGAGTCGTCACCAAAAATAGCAGCGGCTACGGCACGGCAAACGTCTACGTCCACGCCACTCCAGGTACCCTTGTCATCAAAGTTTGAAAAACCAGGCAGGCCCTGAGACACGCCGCACTGCACATGCCCCTTGCCTACCACATCGTCAAGCGTGGCGGCTGACACAGAAGCTGACATAGCCAATGCTGACGCCAACATTACAGTTGAAGTAATTTTTTTCATTTACATCTCCTCGGATTTAGATGAGTTTTTATTAATATCGCGGTCTAATTACAGCGACTGGGTGAAACCATAATCACTTCACAACTTAATTGCAACCATAAAATTTCAATCAGAAACTTTTCGCTGATATTAGCTAATTAAATCGCTATTATCAGAACCTATCGGCTTCAAAACAGCCGAAATCCGGTTAGACAAATCAAGCTACTCGCTCATCGGTGATATAGCATTGCCCATTGGCAGTCGGTAACATAGTGTCCCGGAAAAAAAATACCAGAATCAGTGCCATATTTTATTTATCGTATAGAGCAAAGCCAGGGTGCAGTCGTAAAAAAACTGCAGCTCGTCAACAGATTTACCGTGTATAAGCAGGCGAAATCAAACATACGGCAATTACGCGAACAGGGACAGGACCGGCAGTGGCAAATGGTATTTGCCGAATCCGAGTTACAGGCGGAGCAACTATTGCAGGAAAAACGTGAAAAGCCGATCCTGATGGAGTGGGAAAAATAGCCCGGCTAATTAATAATAGCGCCGCGCAGATTCAGATTTTCTGACTTAGGATTAGTAAAATTGCCCATGGAAACAGGGTCTCCCAGGTAATAACCCTGCGCGTAATCGATGCCTAGCCGCCTGATCTCGAGAATGATTGCCTCGCTATCGGCGCACTCGGCTATCGATTTAATTCCGAGCAAATGACTCAAACTATTGATTGATTCAATCATGGTTCTATCGATCACATCATCACAGACATCGCGTATAAGATCGCCATTAATCTTAAGGAAATCAATCTTAATGCCCTTGAGATACGAGAAACTCGACAAACCACTTCCAAAATCATCGAGCGCAATCGCACAACCCAGATTATTTAAATGCTCGATAAATAACCCTGCACTACTAAAATGGTTGATCAATACTGTTTCAGCAATTTCAAAGCATATTTGATGGGGAGATAGCACTGATTTTTCAAATTGCTGCGAGATAAATTCAATCATCATATCATCGGCAATTGTCTGGGCCGAGAGATTGATACTCATGACCAATTCCGGGTTTTGCATAAATATATGTGAAAAGTCGCTAAATACCTTGCCAATAACCCACCTGTCCACCTGTCCCATCATGCCAAACCGATTCGCTGCCGGTATAAATGAACCCGGTATTAGAAGATTGCCATCGGCATCGAGCATACGTAGCAACACTTCTACACGGGTATGTATACCGGTACTCTCGTCGTCAAGCGCGATGATTGGCTGATACAGGAGTTGGAGACGGTCATTGTTAATAGCATGACTGAAGTCTTCGCGTTGCAGGGTTTCGCCTTGCCGAAGCTTTGAATCACGATCTTTATCAGTTGCAATATAGGCACAGCCCCTGCCCATGCCTTTAGCTATATAACAGGCCTGATCGGCCATTTTCATCAGGCCGGTTTTATCGGTGGCCTTTGCCGTTATCGGCACAACACCAATACTGACACCAATTTGATACGATTTATCTTCCCAGATAAAGCGATATTCCCTGACTGCCGCAATTAAAATTTCCGCTACGCTGCTGGCTTTTCTCAGCGGGCAGTTTTCAAGTAATACGCTAAATTCATCCCCCCCTAGCCTGCCCAAAGTATCACGCGTCCTGAGCTGACTGGACAGCAACCCGGATATCTGTTTGAGTAATTCATCACCGGCAACATGCCCGGCAGTATCGTTTACGATCTTAAACTGATCGAGGTCGAGATAGAGCAATGCATGGGTATTTTCAAAATTTTCGGCGCTTTCGATGGCTTTCTTTAACCGATCCTCAAATTCCGATCGATTAACCAGCCCAGTGAGGGGATCGTGGGTCGCTTGATGTACCATCATTTTTTGCATCCGCCTCGAGTCGGATACGTCCTTAAATACCAACACTACGCCCACTCTATTGCCCTGTGCACTATACATCGGCGCCGCGGTTCCTTGTATGGAATATCGCTCACCATTTCTTGAAATCAGTACATTGTCTGTCTTTGGGGATATAACGCGATTTTCTGCCAGACAGCGCTGTGCCGGATCGGGAATGACACGACCGGAGACCTCGTCTTCGAGATGAAGTACGGCTTCCATCGACATACCCATCGCCTGGTGATAACGCCAACCCGTCAAAGTTTCGGCGACCGGATTCATATAGTCTATAGCGCCCGCGCTATCGGTAGTCATAACGCCGTCACCGATTGAATGGAGCGTAACCTGCGCGCGTTCCTTTTCCATCAAGGTATCACTGACAGCCAGACTACGTTCCAGTTCAGCGGCTACGCGAGCCGAAAAAAGTTTAATGATATCGATTTGTTGGCTATCTGGACGAAAACTAAATCGGTGCATGCCCACGAGCAGGCCGATCGCATTACCGGAGGAATCCTGTAAATGCACGGCAAAGAATCCCGCCACACGAAATCGACCCTGCAACAGCGTTGAATCGGGAAACAGATCGTCAGCATCGGTTTCCAGGTGCCAGAATCCACCGACCCCGCTACAGGGACTATCGACCAGCGAAATCGATTCATTCATGATATAACCATCGTCACACCAGTAGGCATGGGTGCGATAACTACTGAGATGATCCTGGTTACGACCGGCAATCAGAATTGAATCAACATCAAGATATTGCGCAAGTTCGCGAACCAGTGCATAGAAAAAGGTCTCACCGGTGGTACCAATCGTGCCTTCGATCAAGGTATGCAATCGACTATTACCAGTTGCGCCATCCACTTGTTCATTATCCCTCGAATTTTCGTGCTTCAGTACCCACCACAACGCTCCCGCAATCAACGTCGTGAAAAACACGCCATACATAAATGTCGATCCTGTCATACAACTTTAACCAGTCCTTCGAACAAAGCCTGTAGAAAAACACTAACTCCGTGGCTACCTATTATACGGGAGAAATGAAACCATTGTAAAAAGCGTTCATATTATTCACTTGCAAGCTGAATTGGCTTTACCTAATCTAGTTCGTTTCTGAATTACACCACCTGTCCATGTCCTACAGACTACCAGAAATCGAACAGATGATCGCGCAACTAATTGCAACACCGTCAGTCAGTTGCGTACTCAGTGACCTCGACATGAGCAATCGTCCGGTCATTGATCTACTCGCCGGGTGGGCGGAATCCCTCGGATTCGAATGTGAAATACAATTGATCAATAGCACTAAGTATAATTTAATCGCCAGCACCGGTTCAGGTCACAATGGTCTGGTGCTCTCGGGTCATACCGATACTGTTCCCTGCAACGAATCCCTCTGGCAAACTAATCCATTCGAAATGGTAAAGCAAACGGACCGGCTTTATGGACTCGGTAGTTGCGATATGAAAAGCTTCCTGGCACTCGCCTTATCGGCCTGTCAATCGGTCGATTTCAACCAATTAAAACGTCCCTTAACGCTGGTCGCGACTGCCGATGAAGAATCCACTATGTGCGGCGCCAGGTTGATTGCCGACAACGGTAAAAAACTGGGGCGTTTTTGCGTGATCGGAGAGCCCACTAATTTAAGCCCGATTCGCCAGCACAAAGGCGTTCTCTCCAAGTCGATTCGCTTCACAGGTCGATCGGGACATGCCAGTAATCCGGCACTGGGCAACAACGCACTCGAAGGCATGCATGAATTTATCGGTGAACTGTTCAACTACCGCGACGGCTTGCAACAGAAATATCGAGACCCGGCCTTTGAAATCCCGACGCCCACACTGAACCTGGGGCATATACACGGCGGCGATAATTCCAACCGAATCTGCGGCGATTGTGAACTACTCATTGACATTCGCTATTTGCCGAACATGTCGATCGAGCAATTGATACTGGATATTCGGGAACTGGCGGAATCAGTCGCTGAACGCCGAGACCTATCCAGTGAATGCCAATTGCTGGGTGACGGTCTAGCGGCAATGGACACCGCCGAAGCCAGTGAAATAGCACAGTATCTGGCCTTCGCCACAGGCAAAACGGCTAGCAGCGTCGCCTTCGGTACCGAGGCGCCTTATTACAATCGCATGCAAACCGAGACCATTGTGATAGGCCCCGGATCAATCAACCAGGCGCATCAACCCGATGAATTCCTGCCAGTCGAACAAATCGACCCGACCATCGATCTGCTGAAAAACCTCATATATAAATTCTGCCTATGACCCTGAACATTGTTGCCGATGGAAATATTCCTCAAATAAAAGAAGCTTTCAAAGATCTTGGGGAAGTCACTTTAATACCCGGTCGCGAAATTCAGCGCAAACATTTGATCGATTGCCAGTGCCTGCTGGTGAGAACTGTTACTCAGGTGGATAGAGAATTGCTTGGAAGTACCCCAGTTGAATTTGTCGGTACCGCTACTATCGGTACCGATCACATCGACGAAAAATACCTCCAGCAAAAAAAAATTGCCTTCGCAAACGCCGCCGGTTGCAATGCTGAAGCAGCCTCTGAATATGTTATCAGCGGACTGTTTGCATTGTCGCAACAAAAAGGTTTCGACCCATTCAAATTGAAAGCCGGGATTATCGGCTGCGGCAATGTGGGTTCCCGGGTTTACCAAAAGCTGACCGCGCTTGGCATTGACTGCCTGCGTAACGACCCACCTTTGGCAAACAAAAGCGCCGACAAAGAATATGCGGATATAGACACCGTTGTAGAGCAGTGCGATTTTATAACACTGCATGTGCCACTAACGCTGACCGGCGAACATGCGACCAAATACCTGTTTGATCAAAAGAGATTATCGTTATTGAAGAAAAACTGCCTGCTGGTCAATGCTGCCAGAGGTCCGGTAATCGATAATCAGGCACTGCTGGAAGTCATTAAGAAACGAACCGATTTAATGGTTTTTCTGGATACCTGGGAAAACGAACCGACTCCGTCAAAGGAATTACTAAAGCGGGTCGATCTCGCTACGCCGCATATTGCCGGTTATAGTGTGGAAGGCAGGTTGCGTGGAACGCAGATGATACTGGATGCTGCTTGTGCGCATTTTAGTCAAACAAGTAGCTGGCATATATCGAAACTTTTACCCGAAACGATCGATCTCGATTTCGAAGCGACTACCAGTGATTTGAAGTACTGGCAGCAGGTATTTTCAAAACACCATGATATCCGGGAAGATCATCGCGCCATGTTGGAAATCCTTGAGATAGACAGTAACCAGGCTGGCTCTTATTTTGATAGTTTGAGGCGGGTTTACCCGGATCGTTTTGAATATGAGCGTTATCGGTTATCAGGTGGAGATAAAAAAGCAGCCGCGATTGCTCGTCGACTGCTGTTTGGGGTTTAACTAAGTGCTAATTATGGTGCTTTAATGACACTGGCATTGGCTACTGGTAAAGCATCACCATCCTGTGCCAGGAATGCGGCCATTTGGGTTTGAATCTCTGTTGTCACCGCTGCGCTTGGATTCACTGTGGGCGCTGGATCAAGTAGTGAGGAATGACTGCCCTCTGTGAACTTGACGCTCAACTTCAAATTCGACCCTGCCTGCGTAGTATTGACCGGCGTCAGTCCCATTAATGTTAGCAACGGTTCTGTACCGGCTAGAGGAGCAGGTACTGTTGCTGGTGTACTAGTGGCGGCCAGATTATCTGGCACAGTGTTGGGAACTACCAGATCTGCGGTGCCCGGCGTGCCATTTCCGACAATTTCGAAAAATAACATACCTCGTCCATTCACTGCGCCCGATGCGTGGTTAACCGGGTCAGCGGTGTCTATCGCTGTTTGCGCGACAGCAAGGAATGACTCGTAAGCAATTCTCGCTGCCCCTACCGCATTTTTATCGACGGCGCCAGCAGTCGCCGCAGCCAGACCGGCCACAATAGGTGGGCCGAAGCCAGCAGAACCGTCTCCGATCTTGACAAAACTGGCTCCCCCAAAAGCTAAAACGGCATCTTTTACATTGGGTTCTAGCGCGAGAAACGTCGTACCCAATATAGCACCTAGAGAATGCCCGACAAAATAGATGTTGGAGCCGTCCAGATCAGCACCACCGCCATCCACGTCAATCGTGGGAATTGCTGCCGTCAATGCGAAAAGATCTGCAACAGGTTGACGCATGTTATCTCGAGTCATCAACAGGTTTGCGAGATTAATCCAGTGTGCTCCAGAACTATCAACCGTGCCATCAGATCCGGGAATAGCAAAAGCCCCCCCTTCGGTTACCAGGTCAACGTCAAAAGTACGTTCCTTACCCACTTGATAAAACGGGGTACCAGGAGCCACTCCATGCAACGGAATATCAATGGCTACGGTAGCAAAGCCTGCTAAGGCAAGAGAATCTGCAACCGCCAGCATATCTGTTCTATTGCGTGTAATACCATGCAGGAAAATAACTGTTTTCCATGGCGCGGGAAAGGTTCCAATATCCACTGGTGTGGTAATCAACAACGGAATCTCTAACGCAGTATTAGTCGCCGCAGGCAGTGGATTTAAGCGCGTCAGATTATTCTCTCCACCCACCGCATTGGCCGCCTGCCAGGGGCTATCGTTGATTTTTTCGTCCTGGATTGCAAGAGAATCGCTCGCTGAAGGCGCGGTTAAATAATAGGGAACACTAATCGTACCCTCAAACATATTGGCAGCGCCCAGTGGCGATTTACCTGCACCCGCACCGCCGACCACCGCAGCAGAAGCACTGACACTCGTGGCCGGTGTACCCACCAAACTACGCACGGTTGCCAGAGTTCTTCCTACCGATTGGGTCGTGAAACTCCAGCTGGCAACAATATTGATACTGGCCAGGTCTTCAAGTGCAAAGTCAACGGTAAATTCGCTAGCAGACACCAACTGCCTTAATGACTCCAACGTGGCGGCATCCTCATCCGATACGCCGGGAAGCTGGCTGACTCCGGCACTATCCACATATGGAGTAGAACCTTTTGCCAGTGTATAAGTACTGGAAGATTTAACCGAATCACCCGCCATATCTTTCAAACTGTTGGTAATCACGATGTAATAAGCAGTATCGGGCTTTAGTGGTTTAAGTGGTACTACTGCCAGGGTTTGATTAGTCGTATCAATACCGGATAGTGCCGCAACAAAATCTTTTCCTAATCCAAATTCCAACTCACTTTCCATCTTTACAACTGCCCTGCCAAATCCGGACAATTTCACTTCAAACATTCTGACTGCCGAAGCTGTGATGGTGGCAGGATCGATCGCGGCAGAGAACCTGGTCGAAATCGGTGTCCCTGTAGAAAAGCCATCCATAGCATTCAGTACCGTTTTAAGGGCTGCCTGGGGATCACCCGGTGCTATCGGAATATTAATCGTACCATCGAGCGAATCCTTAAACATAATATCCGTAGCAGACGGCAAAACGCCCGCCGCAGGATCATAAAGATGCAAAGTTGTACCGTTACCAACCGCCTGCGAGCTGGCATTAATCGCCAGCGTAGCACCTATTGAACTGGTATCAACCGTGTTGCCATTTAGCGAATCCTGCAAAGTAGAAGGTGGATCAGATTCACAGGCAACGAGCAGGGCAACAGCAAAAAACATCAGGTATTTATTTAATTTAGTCATGATACTGTCTCCTTAGTAATTCCAGTTCAGTTGAACACTGAGAATATCGACCGAGGCATCGTAGTTGCCTGTCAGCGTGGCCTTGACGTTATCGGAAGCATTGCTTTCGAGTTCGTTATTGATCTTCGTATCGTCGACAAACAGATGCGAATAACCGATATCGATGGACAGCGTTTCATCCAGGACATAACTGGCGCCAAATGAAAGCCAGGTTCTGTCGTTACCCGGTAACCTCGGCGTTCTGCGCTCAGGGCTGGGAACCGGTGTTTCATCGAATGCAATCCCGCCGCGTAGAGTAACCGTGGGCGAGTACTGATAATCCAGTCCAACCGAGTATCGGAGTGTGTCATCCCAGGATTCAGTTGTTACGCCATCGGGCTGTGAGGCATTATCAAATTTGATCCGTAATTCGTCAAAAGAACTCCAGCCAGTCCAGGTAATATCAGCCAGAAAAGTAATATCATCAATATCGTGAGCGACACTGAGCGATAAACTCGCTGGCAGAGTAATACTGGCCTTCAGCCCGGTATCAATAAATCGGCCTGTCGCGACTAACAGGGCGGCGGATGCAGGCACACTGAAATCGGCATCACCATCAACATCGACGTCCACTTCGGATCGATACGAGGCGCCCAGTGTTGTCCGATCGGACAGATCATATTGCAACCCAAAATTAAATCCATAGGCAGGATCACTCAGATTGTCACCCGTGAGTTCGACAAACCCGTCATCAGTACCGGGTGTCTGGCCCAACAATGCGGCAAAATCAACCGCGCTGCTCAAAGTCACATCGGCCAACATCAAATCGAGCCCACCACCGACAGTAAGCTGGTCGTTCACTCGATAGCCTACACTGGGATTTATATTAATTATCTTAAGGTCGGATTCTACTGCATGATACCGGCCGGCCCAGGTATCGTTATATTTAATTGCGAGCCCAAATGGGGAATTAACACCAAGGCCAAAATTCATCGAATCATCGATAGAAGTGACCCAATAAAAGTTGGGTACAAGAGCATCGAATCCACCATCATCATTGATACCGGCGATGGGACCGCCGCCGACGGTCGATGAATTGACCGAGCCATTATTGCTAAAGGACGAATCAGGTGAGACAAAATGACCCGCAAAAACCAGTTGGTCACCCTCCAACCGCATCATTCCGGCCGGATTAAAATATACGGCCGAAGCATCATTAGTATGCGCTGCGGCGCCCGCATAAGCATTACCCTGTCCACTTGCGCTATTTTCAATCAGTGCAAAGCCGGATGCCTGCACTATTCCTGGTATGGCTAGGCTAGCCATTACCCCCAGGAATATATTTCTTTTACCATTACTCGAATAATTCATACTCCACCTGCCTTTAGTTATAATTAGTTTTAAAATGATACTATTCCACATGACAAATACAACTACCAAATGAAACTTCTCCAGCAACTCACCTACGTCGACAAGAGCAGAATCCATGGTAATGGATTGTATGCCCGCATACCAATAAGGAAAGACACTATTATTGGAAAGATAGAAGGTAAAGCCTGTAGCGTTGATGGCTGCTATGTTCTGTGGTTGACTGAGAGCGAAGCGATCGAGGTCAGTTGTCATCTCAAATACATCAACCATGCGGAAGATCCGAATGCCTGCTATTACGATGATTTAACCGTGGTCGCGATACGCAATATTGCCAAAGACGAGGAAATTACACACGATTACGAATCAGCTGACTGGTAATCGGGACTGTACCCCCGCTATAGGACCCATAATAAATCTCTTTTGACTACTTCGTTTAGGCCCACTATATGGGATATAATCTGCTGTCTCGTAAGCCACTGGTAACCTGCTACCGATGATGAATACAGCTGAAGCCGCCAAATTCAATATGGTCGAACAACAAATGCGACCCTGGGAAATTCTCGATCAGCGGGTATTGCATGTTGTCAAATCGCTGGATCGTGCCGATTTCGTCGGGGACAGTTATAAAGGCCTCGCCTATGCCGACTGCCAAATCCCCTGTGGTGAGGGGTCTCGTATGTTTCCGCCCACGGTAGAAGGCCGAATGCTACAGGCCTTATTAATCGACCAGGACGATAGCATTCTCGAGATAGGCTCCGGTTCGGGATATATCACAGCTTGTCTGGCGACACTGGGCAAACGGGTTGTCAGTATTGATATCAGTAAAGAGACTCTGAAATTCGCGCAGCATAACGTCAACCAGGCAGGTTTTACTAATATTGATTTCCGCCAGGCCGACGGGCTTAACTACGACTATGACGATTGCTATGATGTTATTGCCGTCACCGGTTCGGTGGGAAAGGTACCCGATAATTTGAAACAGGTGCTCAGCCATGGTGGCCGCATGTTTATCATCGAAGGCAGATCTCCGGTCATGCAGGCTCTATTGATAACGCGTATCGGTGATGCTGAATGGACTTGTCAGTCGTTGTTCGAGACTGATTTACCCGCACTACGGACCTGAACCTTCGGCTAATCACAAAATGAAAAGTATTAGCGCCCCGGAATTATCCGAATTATTAAAATCAGCGATACCGGTATTGCTCGATGTAAGAGAGCCCTGGGAGTTCGACATCTGTCAAATTCCCGGAAGTATCAATGTGCCAATGGCCCAGATACCCCAAAAACTCAGCCAGCTTGAATCTGAAACAGATACGGTTGTCATCTGTCACCATGGTGTGCGCAGTCTCCAGGTAATTCGATACCTGCACCAACAATCTTTTGATCGACTGATAAACCTCGATGGGGGAGTCGATGCCTGGGCCCGCCAGGTCGACCGAGATATGACATTATACTAATCCGTTAAAAGGACATCGCCTCATATACCAGGTGAATTATGATATTAATAACCGGGGTGTTTATTTATAATCATAATTGCAGGGTAAAATTCCGATTAAATTTTTATAACCCAGGACTCATTCACGTGTGCCAACGAATTCTATTGTTAACGCTGCTATTCACGAGCCATCCACTTTTCGCGCAGAATTTGATCAATATTTATGAACTCGCATCGGAACAGGATGCACTGCTGAAAATTGCTGAATCCCAGTTTGAGGCAACGACCAGGGCACTGCCTCTGGCAATCTCGGCCAGACGACCTCAAATAAACCTGTCTGCCAACGGCACTATCCGCGAAACCGATTCATCTGGGCTCGGATCCGGAGCCAGTGCGACATCCGCTACCGGTAGTAATACCACAAACAGTTACGGGCTCAGCGTCAGGTTGGTGCAGAATATATACGATGCTGAAACTATCGCCGCTATTGATATCGCCGAAGCGCAGGTGGCACAGGCACAGGCCGAGCTTGAAGCAAGCCGACAAGAATTGATTATCCGCGTAGCCGAGCGTTATTTCGATATTCTGGCTGCAGGCGATAATGTCGAATTTGCTGTCGCCGAGAAAAATGCCATCGCCCGACAGCTTGAACAGGCTCAAAAACGCTTCGAAGTCGGCCTGATTGCGATAACCGACGTGCATGAGGCGCAGGCCCGATTCGACAGCGCAGTGGCTCAGGAAATTCTGGCTGAAACCTTACTCGACAATGCCTACCAGGCACTCGAAGTCATTATTGCTCGAACCCCATCGCCTAATCTGGCGCGGCTTGGTGAACGGCTCGAACTCAGTGTCCCTTCACCTGCCGACAGTGCCCAATGGGTTGACATGGCCTTGCAAAACAACCGCAGTCTGGTGTCGTCCCTGGCTGCCCTGAAAGCGGCACGGCACACCCGTCAACAGCAGGCACGGGGCAATTACCCGACGGTAGATTTCAGTGCCGGTTACAGCACTAATTCTTTCAACGACGATAATCTCGGTAATTACGACCAGGACGATTTTAATCTGTCGGTCGAACTCAATGTCCCACTGTCTACCGGCGGTCGTATCAATGCATCAAAACAAAAAGCCGAGTCCGATTTCCAGGCAGCTCGAAATGCCAGCTTGTTGCAACGACGTCTGACTTCACAACAGACTCGTGATGCTTATCTCGGGGTGGTTTCCGGTATCAGCCAGGTCAAAGCCCTGCGCCAGGCTTTAAGTTCCAGTACGACAGCACTCGAAGCAACCGAGGCGGGGTTCGAAGTCGGCACTCGTACCTCGGTCGACGTGCTGATATCCTTGCGCGAAACCTATGCTGCCCGACGCGACTATGCCAGCGCACGCTACGATTATTTGATTAATATCCTCAAACTCAAGCAAGCTGCTGGTTTACTAGACTTCGCTGACCTTGCCGAAATCAACCGGTGGCTAATCCAGTAAGCTGATGGCCAAGGGGAATTCTGACGGATTTGTAGCCAGCCACTATCTACATCCGCGATTCTGGCCGATGTGGACTGTGTTAGGTCTGCTGCGATTGGTGGCGCTTCTGCCCTTTCGAGCTCAGCTACCACTTGGAAAGCTACTCGGCAAGCTGATTCAAGTTTTATCCGGGTCACGTCAGCGAATTGTCGATATCAATCTGCAACATTGTTTTCCGGAATTTTCTACGCAGAAACGTCACCGGATAAAAAACCACTGCTATAAAAATATCGGCATATCACTACTCGAAATGTCGATGTGCTGGTGGTGGCCGGAACAACGTTTAAAGACATTAGTGGAAATACGGGGCCAGGAACATATTGATGCGGTTTTAGAAAGCGGCAAAGGGGTCATATTATTGACGGGGCATTTTACCAGTCTCGAAATAGGTGCCCGACTACTGGCACTGTTCATGCCGGTACAGGTAATGTATCGAACCCAGAGAAATTTGCTCTTTAACGACTACCTGTATAGCAAACGCTGCCGTTATTTCGTCAACACCATCTCAAGAAAAAACGCCCGACAGTTGATCAAAGGCATCAAAAATCAGATACCCACCTGGTATGCGCCCGATCAGGACTTTCGTAACGAACGCAATGTTTTTGCACCTTTCATGGGCGTCGAAACGGCAACGATAACTGCCAGTTCGCGCATGGCGCAAACCTCTGGCGGGGCTATGTTACCATTTTATCCAGAACGTAAGATCGATGGCTCGGGTTATATTTTGCGGATTGAACCACCGCTCGAAAATTTTCCCAGCGGGGATGACCTAAAAGACGCGACACGTATTAATGAATCGATAGAAAAATTTGTACACCTTCACCCAGGGCACTACATGTGGATCCACCGGCGCTTTAAATCACGTCCGAATGGTAAACCAGGTTTTTACCCGTGAGTCCCGAATCACCGGGGTCGGCTTATCGCCTGTTTTCTCTCTTATTTTTGCCATTCTGGTTGATACACGCTTTCTGGCATGGTCAAACCCAGGGATTAGCGAGCTACCTTAGGCAACGATTCCTGGGGTATAAGGGCAATTCGATAATGCCGCAGGTCTGGGTTCACGCATCGTCAGTCGGTGAAGTCATTGCCATCTCACCCCTGGTAAAAAAACTTCGTGATCAGGGCGAATCTATTTTTTTTACCAGTTTCACCGCCAGTGGCTATCAAACGATACAGCGGAATTTTCCGCATGATATCGAGTCCGGCATCATACCAGCCGATTTTGTCATTACCTGCCGCCGCTTTGTTCGGCAACATTCAATCAAGCTTTGTTTGCTCATGGAAACTGAACTCTGGCCTGAGCTTTTATTCCAGATTGCAAGCAAAGACATACCGATTATTCATATCAATGCCCGGCTTTCCGAAAAATCGACCTCGGCACCAATCTTTGTGCGATATCTTTTACGGCGGGCAATCAGTTGTATTCGCCTCCACCTGACCAGACACGAACTCGACCGGCAACTTCTCATTGGCCTGGGTGCTGAAACAGAAAATATCAAAATAATCGGTAATTTGAAATCACGTGCCGAACCCTTTGAGTCCCCCGACAGGTTGCTAGAGCGCGACTATCTGCTGTTGGCATCGAGTCACGAGAGCGAAGAAGCCCTGTTTTTAAAGCATCGTCCCAATCAGTGGCGCCGGCAACTCATCGTCATCATACCTCGCCATCCCCAACGTAGTCAGGCCATTCAGCGGCAGCTGCTCGAATCCGGCATTGAGTATGCGGTCCGTAGCGATTCGCAAACCATTAAATCGCAGACCGAGGTCTACCTGGCAGACACATTCGGTGAGCTTAAAGCATTCATGGCACACGCCAGCATTGTCATTATGGGAGGCTCGTTTGACCAGACCGGGGGGCACAACCTGATTGAACCTGCAAATCTCGGCTGCGCGATTATCACCGGTCCTTCAGACGGCAATATCTGTGCCGATATTGCACAACTGGGAGACGGTATCGTTCAGGTTGACAATATGGACGAATGCTGGCAAAAAATTGAATATTTTCTAGACAAGCCTGAAGTATCGACAATGATTGGCGTGAAGGCTCAAAAAATCGTTCAACAGCAAGATGATGTGTTGATCAAATATCTTGAAGAAATTCGCCCCTTCTGTTAAATGACAGTAGTGGTCGAACATAGGTATGTTGTTCGACCACTAACTGCCGGTTTGATATCCATCCATTAGCGCCTGCCAATCGTCTTCGTGGAAATGCAATGATTTCTGTTTGTCTATTTTCATCAACGAGCGTTGCAAGCGATACAAGGCCGACCATTGCCAGTTGTCGAGTCGTTTCATTCTTTGCCCCTTGTCAAAATCGATAATATAAACTTTAAAATCCTGGTCGATTAGTAAATTGTTAGCGTTCAGATCAGGGTGCCTAAATCCCATTTGTTGCATTTTTTTAATGATCATACCCAAATGATTCCAGATAATCTGATCAAGCCTGGAATGCTCCAGGTAGTGAGCCAGGGTTTGCGTGCCTTCTATAAAAGCTGTGATGATTGCAGCACGATAGACTAACCCTCTTTTCCAGACACAAGCGCCTAAGGGTTTGGTAACAGGTAAGCCCGCGTCACTGGCTTCACATAACAACCGCCATTCCCGCCAGGGACGAGATCTTTTTTTACCTAACCAGATATAGCTGTCAGTCGAAATATTGTAAATTAATCCACCTCTTATATATTGCTTTAATATGACAGGCTGACCATTGAGGTCAAATTTTATGCTTCCGCCCCGCCCGCCTTCGACGACGCTATAACCAGATTTATCCAGCCAGTGATCCGGATCGAAATGCTGCCTTTCAAGTTTCTCTATAGCGTTTTCATCCTGCAGGATGTAGCATCTCGCGGACTCGTTTTTAAGATCCATAGGTACCTATGATTAAATTTTCACAAGCGCCGAAATCCCTGTGTATTTTCAGGCTGTCGGCGATTGGCGATGTCACCCATATTCTACCGGTTATTCACACGTTGAAGAAGGTTTGGCCGCAAACGGAAATAACCTGGATTATAGGTAAACTCGAATATCAACTGGTGAAATCATTGCCGGGTATCGAATTCATTGAATTTGGTAAGTCGGATGGCCTTAAGGCCTATAGTCAATTACGCAATCAGTTAAAGGGCCGAAAATTTGACGTTTTGCTGATGATGCAAGTCGCCTTGCGAGCAAGCATAGCCAGTCTGTTGATACCCGCTAGATATAAACTAGGCTTTGATCGACAACGAGCCGCTGACTTTCAGTGGTTATTTTCGAATTACCGAATCAGCGGCGATTATCGAGTGCACGTGCTCGAAGGTTTTTTTCAGTTTCTTCGAACAATGGGGATCGAAAAGCACCTGTACGATTGGAATTTACCGATATCACCGGAGGATATTAACCATATCGAAAAAATGCATCTCAATTCACCTTATGTGGTGATCAATCCCTGTAGCAGTGCGCGGCGAAATAACTGGAGAAACTGGCCTGCGGCACGTTACGCAGAAATTATTGATTATTTGAGTTCAAAGAATTTCCAGATCGTTCTGAGCGGCGGGACTTCTCGGCAGGAGGTAAAATTTGGTCAATCGATATCCAGTCAATGCCAGTCAAAGGTAGTCGACCTGATAGGGCTAACTTCTCTCGGCGAGTTACTGGTTTTGTTACAGAATGCCAGCTTTGTGATTGCACCCGATACCGGCCCGGCACATATGGCGACTATCGTGGATACACCGGTTATCGGCCTTTTTGCCAGTAGTAATCCGCTACGCACGGGGCCCTATAAAAGTCAGCAAATACTGGTGAACCGATACGAGGATGCCTTGCGTCAGTATAATCATAAAAACCTCGAAGAAGCGACCTGGGGTGAAAGAGTTCGAAATCCTGGAGTAATGAACCTGATTAGCGTTGATGATGTAGTACAGAACATCGACAAATTACTCTCCTAAACTCCAGACTACAGGCTGGAATATTTCTATATGCTTCAATTTAGTCGATTTATTAATTTTGCAGCACTGCTTTTACTGCCTATTTCCATGGTAGTCATTAATAACGTGGGCGGGCTCGTTTTTGTTATTCTGTTAGCAACCGGGTTAATTATTATTATCCGCGGAGGAATGAATGAGGTTAGCTTTAGCGCTAAAGAGCTGGCCTTTTTTTTCTCACTAACGCTAATTGTTGTTACCGGGGCAATATCTGCAATGGTCAACGGCGTGGAGCTGGGCAAAATTGACCGCCTGATAATTTTACCCTGTGCTATCCCGATTTATGTTTTATTTAAGCGCTATCCAGTGAGTGAAGCTGCTTTGTGGATCGGGGCAGCTTCAGGCGCAATTATCGCCGCCATTGTGGCCATAATCGAAATTCTATTTTCCGCAGTTGAAATACGAGTAGGCGGCTCCACTAATCCTATTATGTTTGGAGATATTTCACTGGTCATGGGATTTATATCTCTCGCGGGCATGAGTTGGTTTTTCAAATTTAATCGGTATTTTTGTATTATTCCTCTGCTGGCTTTTATCTCCGGCGTACTGGCAAGTATATTATCATTGTCTCGAGGAGGCTGGCTGGCAATTCCTATAGTTTGTTTTTTGTTTTTTTCTTTTGCTTCGAAGCGACTTGGCTTTAAACAAGTACTGCCATTATTAGCCATATTATTTGTCATCATTGGCTCAAGCATCTATGCACCGGGGCTCGATGTTAAAGACAAGGTGTTCAATAGAATTGAAAATACCGCGACCAATATATCCGGTTACCTCGAAAGCACATCGATTGACGACCCTTATCGATCCACTTCGGTAGGGCAGCGACTCGAAATGTGGAGAACGGCCTGGTTCATCTTTAAGGAAAATCCACTACTTGGTGTCGGTTGGGGCAGCTATAACGAGCACGCCAAAAAGTATGTTGATGACAAAATGGTTATCCCCGAGGTGGCTGATTATCCACATCCTCACAGCCAGTATTTGTCCGCTTTGGCAAAAGGCGGAGTGGCCGGTATTATTTCGCTTGCGGTTTTATTCGGTACATCAACCTTATTTTTCTTTAGCGGGTTAGTTGCCCCGGCTTCGCATCAAAAATTGATCCGAATTTCCCTCGCAGGATTCATATTTACGTTTAGTTTTATTATTTTTGGACTGACTGAAGCCGTCTTAGAAAGATCCAGAATAATGATATTTTTTTCCTTTTACCTATGTATATTTATGGTTTTTTTTATGTCCGAAGAAACACCTGTTGACTCTTCTAAGAATTAAATTGCTATCGATATGTCGGGAATGCTTCTAACCATGGAATCGTTTATTACCGCTTCCAGTACCCTAATTTTTTTCGAAACTTTATGTTTTTTATTACATTTAAGGGTTTTTCCTTTTTAAGTGGCATTTCTCCAGAAAGAATCGATTCAATAGCTTTTATAACCCGTGCCGATGATTCCCCATCGGTATAAGGATGTGTAATTTCGTTATATTTCTGGATATTTAACATTAGTTTCTGAGGTCGGGAAATCGCAATGCCGATAGATTTCTCGAGGTCTATCGCATTATTTATATGTATTAAATAGTTATCGGGATTAATATTATTGACCGATATGACTGGTTTATTCTGGACGATGAACATAGTGATAGCCGACGATGTATCTCCAACCATAATATCCGATTCCTGCAATATCGGAATCATGTTGTCTGTTTCTCTATAGATTAAATTCTCATTTTGAATCGATTTATACCGGTCAATGGTTTCAACCTTCGACTTTGGGTGTAATGAGACTATCCATTTCCATCGATTGGTCCGACTTAATCGTTTGACTTCTGGAAATAAATACGCCGCCTGAGTCAATTTTCTGGTAAAGGTAGACCCCAGAAATATGACAGGTTGCCTGCTTTCTCGAGTGAATGCTTTTTCTTTAAATAAGGGATCAAGTGCCGGCCATCCTGTTTCAATTACATTAAAGTAATTATATTGTTCCTTTAGCTTCTTGAATGGTTGGGTAGTGCTGGGGCCCTGGGTGCAATATAAATCATAGCAGCCACGAATTTTAAAGTGGTCATTGTTGCCTCTACTATCAAGCTTTCCGGCATCAAAACCATGGAATACACAGACCTTAAGTCCGGGTATGAATGTCGGAATATTGTTTGCCGTGCCAATAACGATATCAGGTGCATAAATATTTATTTGGTCGATCGTATCAACTACTTTTTCAGCCAGTGTAAAATAATTGCGGTTAACTGCCTTGCCTTCTACAAACCAGAAAACCTCGTCTCCGCTGGCTATTACTTTTTCCTGTAAAGGCCTTAAAATTGCAAAGCTATAATCCTGAGATATGTAGAACAGGTATTTTTTAGACTGCTTCACAGTAACATCCTATGCTTCACCGCCGGTAGGTAACGCTCGCTCGTATTCTTTCCTGGAATGATGGCAGCTATTGAATCGATCTATCATGTATTTTTCTAAATATTCGGGGTGTAAGGATAGGGTGAAATAATATTCGGTTAATCTATTCAACTCTTCGGGATTAATTTTACATGAGTCTTTATAATCAGCCAAAAATTACCTTATTTGGCCTTGACAGGTAAAACAGAGAAGGGAGCATTTTAACCCTATCAACCACCCGTTAGTTAGTTATGAAATTTTTAATACTGCAGACACACGACATTGGTGACGTCTTAATCTCCACAGCCCTTTGCGATGCGTTGAAACTCGCTTATCCACAGGCCGAGATCGATTTTTTTAGTGAAGATCGCTGCGCCGGCGTTGTAGAAGGAAATCCAAATGTCAATGAAATCATCCTGCTCAATAAGAGTCGGCGGAACAGCCTCCGCTACGTACTGGGCTTACTCAAATATGTCCGCTCAAAAAAATATGACTGTATTCTCAATGTACAGGGTCAGGCAGTCGGGTTGTTAATTTGCCTGTTTTCGAGATCATCTCGCAGAATTGGATATAACAAATTACCCTGGCGTCTTGCCCATACCGATAATGTAGATCTACCCTGGTGGCTGATGGCAAAAACTGGCCATACGGACTATCCGGCATCACAAAATAAATCAGGACTCGGTCATACCATCGACCGTCGGTTTAATTTCTTGTCGCTATTGTCAAAAGACATCAAAAGCCAGCCTTTTAAACTTTGGCTAAGTGAATCAGAACTGGCAGCCGGCAAAGATATCCTGATATCAGCAGGCTTGGATACAGGCAAGCCGATTATTGCCTTTGGCATCAATGCCCAGCACAGCTTCAAACGCTGGCCGATTGAACATTTCGCCGAAATCGCGTCCTGGCTTATAACGCGATATAACGTTCAGTTATATGTCTATTTCGGGCCCGGGGAGGCAGCCTATACCAAAAAATTAAAATATCTTTTGCCCGAAACGAAGCACCATTTGATTTTCGACGATGTTCGGACAAAAAGCATCCGCGAACTGGCCCAGGTATTACACCACTGCACCCTGTATGTCGGTAACGAAACGGGTCCCAGGCATATCGCGCAGGCATTAAATGTTCCCGCTTTTGCGGTAGTATCTCCGTCGAGTAACCGATGGGGCTGGATACCCTGGGATAATCCACATTACCGGGCAGTTGATACAGGAGATGCTCTGGGCATATCGAATACCGAGTGGCTTGCTATTCGCGGCAAGTTAAGCAAAGGTGTAAATGATGCGGAATGGTTTGAGCGAATAAAACCGGATTTTGTAGTCGTGCGATTGAGCGCGATGATTGACGAACTGGCGCTATTCGAGAGAGTTGACGGTAACTAGCAGTCAATTCAAGTTATCCATGTATTCCGGCACCGCTTCTTCAACCATCTTGAATGGATGGGTGTAACCTGCCGATCGTAATCTCATTATATCGGCCTCTGTGAAACTTTGATAAGCCCCTTTCAATGCGTCAGGAAAGGGGATGTATTCGATCACCCCTTTTTGGTGGTATTCAATCACCGCGTTCGCAACATCATTAAATGTCCGGCTTTGGCCCGTTCCGCAGTTGAATATATCACTAATACCCGGATTCTCCCACAGCCACAAATTAACATTTACGACATCCTCGATGTACACAAAATCACGTTGCTGACCACCATCCGGGTATCCGTCATAACCGTCAAACAATCGGCACCGGCCGGTCTCTTTTATCTGGTTATTGAAATGAAAGGCAACGCTGGCCATCCCACCCTTATGTTGCTCCCGTGGGCCATACACATTGAAATAACGCAAGCCTGCCACCTGGGATTGAGTATCACCCAGTCGACGGACATACTGATCAAATAAAAATTTAGAATAGGCGTAGACATTCAGAGGCTTTTCGGACGATACATCCTCCACAAAAACATTACTTCCACCATAAACTGAGGCCGAAGAAGCATAGATATACTGGGTACTATTCTTCAAACAGAAGTGGAGCAGTTTTTTTGAGAATTCATAATTATTTTCCATCATAAAACGTCCATCCCATTCCGTCGTCTCGGAACAGGCACCCTGATGGAAAATGACATCAATCTTACCGTTGTACTCGCCATTTTGAATGGCAGTTAGAAACCGATCCTTGTCCACATAATCCATGATATTACAATCGGCTAGATTAAATATCTTTTTACCGTCGGTGAGGTCATCGACCGCGAGTACATCACTATGCCCACGATCATTCAGCGCCTTAACAATATTGCTACCAATAAATCCGGCTGCGCCGGTGACCACGATCATAGCTAAACCTTTTTCCTGATGGAGTTTATAACGGCGGTTGTCGAACAACCATCGACGAAATCCAGAATCTGCACGTCCCCACCGTTTTTTATTACCGCCTGACTGCCTGCAATTTGATCGATCCGGTAATCACCTCCTTTAACCAGTATATCCGGTAAGCAGGCCTCGATCAGTCGCTCTGGGGTATCTTCAGCGAAGGAAACCACCCAGTCTATACTTTCCAGTGCAGATAACACCGCCATGCGTTGCATGACGTCATTGATTGGACGTTCGGGTCCCTTCAGGCGTTTAACCGAAACATCTGAATTAACCGCAACAATCAGGCGATCACCGAGCTCGGCGGCCTGCGCCAGGTAGGCCACATGACCTGTATGTAAAATATCAAAGCAGCCGTTTGTCATGACAATTTTCTCGCCTGCCGCCTTAGCCTCTCTGATCGATTCAACTAACCTGGTTTCATCAATAACCCCTCTTTTTAAAGGTGTATGTCGTAACATTTCAGCCTGTATGCCCTTGATACTGGCGGTTGCAGTGCCCATTATTCCTACTACAATTCCAGCACACAGGTTAGCCAGCTGGGTTGCTTCGACAAGGCTACATCCAGCCGCCAGTGACGTCGCCAGTGTACCAATTACCGTATCGCCAGCGCCTGTAACATCGTAAACTTCCCGTGCGCGTGTTGCCTGGACAAACGGTTCCTCACCTCGCTGAAACAAAACCATACCTTTTTCGCTTCGGGTCACAACCAGAGCATCCAGATTTAACTCACTGCGAAGCTGCTCACCTTTTGTCATGAAAACAGATTCGGACCCGCAGACACCGACGACATTTTCAAACTCTGCCTGATTGGGTGTTATTAAACTGGCATTCTGATAGATCGAGAAATCACTACCCTTGGGGTCTGCCAATACTCGTTTTCCGGCTTGCCGTGCGATCTGTATCATTTCTGGCGCATCGCAAAGCGAGCCCTTTCCATAATCGGATAATACGACGACATCACAGCCCTCTAACAACCGTTGAAAATTAGCAACCATCTGTTCACTGTCGGCCTGCGAAAATTCGTCTTCAAAATCAAGCCGAATCAATTGTTGATTGCGACTCATGACACGTAACTTGGTTATAGTATTGCGGCCTTGCAGGTTGGTTAAATGGCACTTCACACTAGCGTCGGATAATACGTTTTCCACTATAGATGCCGGTTCGTCTGTACCCACCAATGCCTGTAAATTTACCAAGCCACCTAATGCTGCAATATTCAACGCTACGTTGCCGGCACCACCGGCGCGATGTTCTATCGCGTCGACTTTTACTACCGGAACCGGGGCTTCGGGAGAAATTCGAGAGGTTCCTCCGTGCCAGTACTGATCCAGCATCAGGTCACCTACCACAAGCACCTGACCGCTTTTAAAATCAGGGAGTTGTATTTTCATATCCGTTCTTCAGGTGATCTAACCAGAATTTGAAATCGTAGCTCATGACCGTGTATTTAACCATATATTTCCAACAGCTAGCCCTTATCTCCGCCAGATACAGCGGTATTTTAAGATTGGCGAAAATCATTAACCTGTTGTCATGCGCTTATGGTGGAAATTAACACTTTGATTGTTACCCACAATAAATGCCTTGACAGAATGAATCGACAGCAGCTCATCCACCAGGTCTTCATCAACCGGCACATGGTAAAGAAACACTGGAATTCTCCCTAATCGTTTGCGACTTTTTTTTCCGTACACCGGATTACCTAACTCTCCATACTCCATCCCCATAACAGTATGATTTCCGAAATAATAAAACATTTTATATATGCTAATCATGAAACCTGCGAACAAACAATTATCGGTAGCTGGGTGTGTATCAAAAATAGTGTGAAATCCGGCACGGCGAAACACGATTAAATTGGTTGGAGCTTCTCCTTCCACATAAATACGTTGGTGGAGATTATTTCGCTTTGATATGGCTTTGAGACGTTGTACTGCAGCCGTTACCTCAGCGCCTTTCAAACGGCGTAGTTTTTTAAAATCAAGCCAAAAATAATGATCGTCTCCCAGGGCTTCAAACAACTCGCTTAAAGGCAATATTTTCCCATTTTTCAATTCATAAGGGTAATTGTGAGAAACAATGTAATCATTCATCTTTACATCGTAAAAAACATCAACCTCTACACCCAAGGCGCCCTCGGAAAACGCATGTCCGATACTTTGAATCGAGTTTTCGTCGACACCATCGCCATAAATCCCCCTCGCGCTCCAGATTTTGCGATTATCATCGTAGCCAGCAGAAAAAGTAGTTCTTGCCAACCGGTAATCGATATATCGGCCAACCATTAGAAAACAAACTGCACTGGTTAATAAAATATAAAAGATTATTTCCACTATCTGGTTTAATCCCTTTCAGATTTATCGGGGTCGACTGGCCTGGTTACTGCGACAGGTATTTTTGCTGGCGATAAGCAAACATAGGCCACAGAGCATGCGCTTTTGCCTCCTCGGCAAAATTTGATATGACGCTCGTTTCGATCAATACCTTATCGCGATATTTAAACTGTTTCGCCCCTTTCCTGGGCATATGCACGACGACGTCATTACCGGCCATATAGGCGTGAGTATCGTCATATTGCATCATGGCGCGTCCCCGAAACTGCTCGGGTAGCGTCATAAGATTGTGCCCGATAATTGGATGAGAACTGCTAATGCCCATTAATCCCAACAGCGTGGGCACCAGATCAATTTGACTGGCTATTCGAGTGTAGTTTAACGGTTCAATATCAGGACCAAGGATAAGACCTGGAATGTGAAACTTATCGATGGGTACGAGTGATGCGCCAAACACGCGGGTATCGTGATCCGCTACTATCAGAAAATAGGTATTATCCCAATAAGGCTGATTACGCGCCTTATCGAAAAACTGTCCGAGTGAAAAATCCGCATATTTAACGGCGTTATTCACCGTGTTTTTTTCGGCATCGAATAGTTCAAACTTTCCGTCGGGGAACTGAAATGGCGAGTGATTACTCGAAGTAAAAGCAAGCAGAAACCGCGGCTTATCGGTAGCTGCCATAAGTTCTTCATCCAGGCGCCCAAATAAATCTTCATCGGATACTCCCCAGGTGCCTCGAAACGATGCATTCGGAAAGTCGTTTTGATCGGTTACACGATCAAATCCATTGGCCAGAAAAAAACCTGCCATATTATCGAAGTGACTCTCCCCCCCATAAATGAACTGAGTGTCATAGTTCTGTTGTTTGAGAATACCGGCAATGGTTGGGAAATTTTGTTGTGCCAGGCCAAGCTTCAATACACTGCGCGAAGGCGATGGAGGAAAACCCGAGACTACGGCCTCTATGCCGCGCGCAGACCGGGTTCCAGTCGCATAAAGGCTAGACATCCAGAATCCCTGCTCTGAAAGTTTATCCAGTTCCGGGGTAACACCGATACCGCCAAGTTTGGACGAAAATCCGGCGCCCATGCTTTCTTCGAGAATGATTACCAGATTTGGCAACGATTTTTTACCAATAGATTCCTGTTTATGCCAGGTAGACAACGGATCATCGCCGAAGTGATCGAGTGGAATATGGGAACACTGACGGACAATTGCCACCATATTTGCAGTATCTATTTTACCATAGGCAACTGTATCGGACTCCTCGTTCCTCAAATTGACAATGGCCTCCAATAAACTATAGGTCGAATTCAGACCCAGTTTATTGACTAGCTGGTCATTGGTGAAAGCCGCGATACTGGCATTCGCCGGTCTATGCTGGAAACTAGAGCGCGCACCGATTAAAAGCACAATTGAAAAAATTGGCAATAGCAGCAAACGCATCCACCAGGGGAAGGGTACGATATCTGTATAAATCTGCACATTAAATTGCGCCAGATAGGTAATTAACAGGGCCAGCAAAATGGAGGCCCCGACGAAATGCCAGGGATACTCAAGCAACGATGTTTTGACGACTTCAATTGGCGTTTCAAGGTATTCGAAAAAAAGTCGATTGGGTCGAGTATCAAACTGATCGATAAATGCGGGTGTACTGATTTCCATAAATACAATGATTACTGTAGTGATAGAAAACCAGTATTGAGATATAAGCCGGAATAAGGTGTTTAAAAATATAGTTTCCGGCAACAGCAATAACAAAACGGCCGGAATAAACCATAAGTAACAGATGATAATAATATCGAAGCGCACCCCAAAGCCAATGATCCTGATCGCATTGCTCCAGGACTGTATTCGACCGTTCTTCCATATCATGAATAGCAGGCGGGCTGTAGACAACAACATCAACAACAACAAGCTGTATCGGAAAAATGGATAAAGGGAATATTCTGAAAATAGCAAATTATCGTTCATTATTATCTGCTAAGCCGATCGAGCTACTTCGCAATCAAGCATGCTGAGGAAATTGACGGTGAAAATCAACTTGCACCTCCCTATGCCGACTAAGGTTCTGCAAAGTTAAATGAGCAGAATCCAATTGATCGATCATCACTCTCGAAACACCGGCTGCCTGAATATCGGCGCTATCAGAGATGATCCGATGGTAGTGTGGCGTATAACCAATCCATTGACCATCGTTGATTGCCTGCTCCCATAGCACTGATACCGCAGATCCGATATGCCGATTAAGTTCCCTGGCTTTTAATATTGCCGAAAGATCGTGCATTTCCCTGCTTCTTGCCTTTCTGGTCGCCTTGTCGATTTGATCAGGCAGCGTCGCTGCTTTAGTACCCTCTCGCGGAGAAAAAGTGAAGATATGCATATGCCCGAATCCGATACTTTCTATATAAGCCAGTGTTTGCCGCCACTCATCACTGGTTTCGCCAGGGAAACCCACAATCAAATCGGTGGTAATATTAAAGAGCGGAATAGTTTCGCGTGCTTTTTCAACAACACGCCTGTATTCCACCGTTTTACAGCGTCGGGACATACGCTTTAGCACACTATCGCAGCCACTTTGAATCGGCAAATGCATATGCGGCATTAACCGCGAATCATGAAACAATTCGAAAAAATTGGCGTCTAAATCCCATGGCTCAACCGAGGCGAGGCGAATCCTGGGTATCTCGGTTCGAGCCAGAATTTCACTCAAAAGAGCATAAAGATTACTACCGATATCACTACCATATCCACCGACATGGACACCGGTAATGACAACTTCCTGGATACCGCTGCTGTGCAGAAAATTGATTTCCGATACTATTTCATCGATATTTCGACTACGCTCCTGGCCACGTGCGATAGTGACAATACAGTAGCTACAACGATATCGACAGCCGTCCTGAACTTTAATGAACGCTCGGTGTCTTCCGCGTATAAACAGGGTGTTCCCGATTTCAACTTCAATATTACTGGGCGAAATATCAAAATATTCCAATAAATTTTCGACCAGATTTTCCTTGTCGGCGTTACCGACAACGAGATCGACCCCCAAATAGCGTTTTACCGCTTCCGCATTTAAACTGGCATGACAACCCGTAACGACTAATCCGGCATCGGGATTACTGCGATGTAATCGACTAATTTGCTGACGAGATTTGCGATCGGCTTCGCAGGTAACCGCGCAGGAATTAAACACGACAATATCGGCATCCTGACAATCACTGGTGACCTGGTGACCAAGCTTCATTAGCTGATTCCCCCAGAGTTCCAGTTCGGCTTCGTTAAGCCTGCAGCCCAGCGCCTGAAAGTTAAAATTCACAAATATTACCGGTCTTTAAAGAGCGCGGATAATATCAAATTTAAACCGGATTCAAATCATTTAGATTGTAATCAGCATAGTTTCCAGGTAAAAAAAACCCGGCCAGGCCGGGTTTGAGGAAAATTAATTCGATGTATTTCTATTTTCGGGTCGCCGGCCCGTTCGCTTCCAAACCGTTACTCATATAAGTCAGGAAGTACTCCAACGCTTTATATTCGTCACTTTGAGCTTTAAAAGGCTTCGCTCTCACCTGTTTATTACAGCCAGCGAATCGACGATGCGCTGTTCCAAGGCCACCCCATTTCGCCCGGTATACCGGAAAATGGGTTAAATGACCGAGCGCAGGGCTTAAACGGTCGGCACGAATATTGTTGCCAGAATAATACATATGACAATCCGCACAGGCCAGATTGAGTTGTCCTCGTTTCGTATACCAGTGTCTCTTACCACGATTATACTGAGCCAACGCACGGGGATCGTCTGGTACTTCAATATTAAAAATATTACCACGCGATTCATAGGCCATATAGGCGGTCAAGGCTGTGATTGCACCCTTTTTATATTTTAAAGGTTTTTCACCAGCAGCCTTACGACAGTCATTTATGGCACTTTCCAGCGTCACGATTTTACCGGTCTTGCTATCAAATTTCGGATAAAGATGACGAACACCCGGTTTACCGAAACAATCATTATAAGTACTGCCGTTAGCAAAAGGTTTGTTATACATCCCTTCACCTTTTTCGATATCAATTTCGTAGGGCGCAAACTCTTCTATCGATTCAAAGGTTGCCCGGGATGCCGCATCAATCGAGTAAATACCATCGATAAAATCCGCCTTCGCCGTATCCGGAAAGCGATCAATATAATACTGCTGGAATGCTTTCAGATCCGTCGCAGGTGTCGATGCCATTGCAAGCGTACTAATCGAACCTGCCATTAGTCCCGCTACAATTGCATGAATAATTCTACGCATTATGGTTACCCCCTCATTGTTAATGTTATAGTCTAAGAGTCTATTTGACCTTTGCAGTCTGTGTTGCAGACGCACCCTGATTATCGATCCAGGATATTGTCAACATATCGCCTTTAGCTCCATCGTATTTAAAAGACAGGTACGGGTTTTTCGATACCGCCGTGCCCCAATAGGCCTCCAGTACCGTTTTATCGCCTGCTTTGGCAAAAACTTCCTGGATAAAATGAGCCGGTATTTTCTTGCCGGTTTTCTTGTTCTTGCGTAACCCCGTTTCCATCGGATGGCTCATCAATACTTTGGCAATTACCTTGCCACCCTTTTCTTTTGCTCGAATCTTTATTTTCTTTGCCATACCTATTCTCCTCAGTTAACCGCCGCAACCACCGATAGTGACTTTGACCTCTTGTCTGGCAGCATGCAAAGCACCACCAGCTTTGACAACAGCGAGAACATCGCTGGTCTTACCCATTTTGATTCGGGTTGAAACAAAACCCTCTGAACCATGCAAATTAAATGACGCAATCATCGGCGTTGGATTGCCGCTGACTACGATAGAGATCGACTCGGTATTGGCAATTGACGAAGTCACCTGAACCGGCACAACCGCCCCATTTTCCGCGATTTCCGGGGCTTTGATTTTGATATCAGCGGATTCGGCATAGTCACTCGAACCCAAAGCGTCTTTCATTGCGCCTGCAGCATCTTTATTTTCAAAAGCGGCCTTGGGATAGGCAGCAAGAACGCGGCTCGGTATTAACATACCAGTTGAAACCACCAGGCCCGTCGCCAGGCTAGTCTTCAATAAAGTTCTTCGTTTCATATCAGCTCCTAAAGGGTATGAATAAATTCGGTAATCAGATCAATTTGCTTGTCACTCAATATGCCGTGCCTGCCGAAGGGCGGCATGGCGGTTTTCGGATTTTTGACCGTGGCATCGTAGATCTGGGCACGCAGGGCACTCTTGTCCGGGAAGCGTGCTTTCATAGCGATCAATGGTGGCCCGATATTGCCCGGCAGGTTACCGCCTGCGATGGCATGGCAGGCCAGACAGTTGCCCAGTTTGCGATTAAATGCAATTTTTTTACCTTCGGCAATCTGGGCGTCAGTAGCCGCAATGGTGGCGCCTGGTACAGCGCCTATCAATAACGCGATAGATGTAATAACAGTAGTAACAAGGCGAACTTTCATCCGCTATACCCTCCTTCATTTTTAAATGAATACCGGCAATTTGAGTGAAAAATACTTTGCCAGCTATATTTTTGTAAAGGTCAGAATACTGTAACAAAGTTGAATTTCAAGCCAAAATCGTATAGCTATTTATAAAGGGATATATTGTTTTTTCGGAGTTATTTAAATTGGGGTGGGGACTAGAGGAAAAATTGGGTTAGATACCCAGCAAGCAGATTTTATCTACCCCGTGTTAACGGCTCAATTCGGCCAGTTTTTCGCGCACCTTAGACTCGGTTGCAAGATCGATATCGGGAGAACCCAAAATCTGGCTATAAAGTTTAATCGCCAGATCGGGAGAGCCGGAGAGACGGTGATAGTCGGCCTGGGCTAACTTTTCAAACAATTTCCTGCCTAGTTTACGATACAGATCGACCAGCTCAAAATATACTTTTTTATTCGCCGAATATCGATTTTCAAGCCGTCGGCCAATAGCCAAAGCCTGGTCAAATCGTCCCTCATCTTTGAGCAAATGCATCAGTTTAAGAGATAAAATGAAATCGTCCGGGTAAATTTCAAGCATTTGCCGATAAACCGCTTCAGCCCCTTGTGGTTTTTTTAAGAACTCAAGATTTTCGGCATAAACATAACCGTACCAGATATTGTCGCTGTTATTATTATATAAGGCCTTCAAGGAGGTATTGGCTGCCACCTCCTCGCCGGATTTTATTTTTGACAATGCCTGTCGAAATTGGCCGTTACCCGGCAACATGCCATCGCTATCGCTATACAGCAAATAGTCTTTAAATAGAGGAAAGTAATCGGGGCCAGTTGAATTCACTCTGACTGGAAGTAATCGCGATTGCGCTTCCGATATACGGTTATTAGTTACCGGGTGAGTACGTAAATACTCAATATTTTGTAGATCGGAATTCCCCGAAATTTTTCGCAGCAATTCGAAAAATTCCACCATTCCGCGACCATCGAAGCCGGCTGACTGTAATAAATCGATACCAAGTCTATCCGCTTCGTATTCAAAATCACGGGTATAATTAATCATTGTCTGCTGACCGCTGGCCGTACCACCATAAACCAGTGCCGCGCCCAGGTCGGAGCCGCCACCAGCCAGCAATCCGGCAAGAATAGTGAGCAAAACCGTGTTACTTGTGCTGCGCGACTTTTCCATCAACTTAATCCCGTGTCTGAGGCGTACATGCGCTATTTCATGCGCTATCACCGATGCTAGCTGGTCTTGAGTCTGTGCCCTGAGAATGAGCCCGACATTGATACCAATGTAACCACCCGGTAGTGCAAATGCATTAATGCTGTTATCGCGGACAATAAAGAAATGGTAGTCTCTGATCCTGTTGTCGAGTGTTGATAGCAACCGCGCCCCAAGATCGTTGATATATCGCTGTAATAACGCATGCGTCTCAACCAGCCCTTGCGACTCCAGTTTATCGTATATGCCCTTGCCGAGCTCGACTTCCTGGTCGATATTAAAAGCAGCATGCTCGCCGAGCAACGGTAACTCATCATCGGCAACAGAGGTTGCCAGCAAACTGGCTATCAAAAAAATAATGATCGTGGCCATAAAACGACCATAAAATGCGCGCCAACTCTCAGAATGGGTGATTAGACTAGTCATACAACTGGAATTATAACCGACATCCTCTTAATATTGGGGTCCTTCGTCAAACAGGCAAGTATGTTTGCCCATTATTAATGACCCATAGGTTCCTGATTCCACCAAGTATTTTCCCGTTCTTTAGGGGTATATGAAACATGCCTCGTATAAAGGAAATTATAGCCTCGGATTTATCACGGCTGCTCGAGGATGACAATCGCTTTGAAATTATTGATATTCGCACACCAGCGGAAATTGAACGTGGCGTCATCCCCGATGCAAAAATACTACCAATGCACCTCATTCCTCTCAAATTGGGGTTTTTTACCTTATCAAATAAGCAGGTAGTGATTTATTGCAGGACCGGAAGTCGCTCCGCGCAGGTCTGCCGATTTCTCAATGAGCAAGGTATCCATAATGTAATCAGTCTTCGAGGCGGCATAGTAAAATGGGCATCTAGCGGATTACCTCTGACCCTGGAACCTGCAGAATCAATCAAGTAACTTCGAATCTCACCTGACACTGAGACAAACTGTTGCGTTTTCAAATGCCGTGGCTTATAAAGAAGGCTTATCCAGATATTTTTTCTATTGGTACCATCACTATATGATTATGAGGAATAATTCATGTCGGAATACGATCGCGAACTCGATGCATCTGGCCTTAACTGCCCTCTGCCAATACTTCGTGCGAAAAAAACCCTGAGTGATATGAAGTCGGGCGAGACATTACTCATTATCTCGACTGATCCGGGGTCAGTGAAAGATTTCGAAGCTTTTTCCAGACAAACGGGCAACCCTTTACTTTCATCGGCTGACGAAGGCAATCGATTTACTTTTGTCATGAAAAAATCCTGACTTTTCCCCTGGCATCGACAGGGATCGATTAATTGCAGCAAAGTGTATGATATTTAGTGCATTTGTCTGTCAACCATAATAAAATTTTAGGCCGGCGCAGGCTTGCTACAAGCTTTGGGACGGCCTGCGATTTGATCACCCAGAGACAAAAAACCAGATGCTCAGGCAATCTGGTTTTTTAAATTCAACCTGCAAATAATTTAGAGGTTAATAGTGGAATTATCGGGTTCTGAAATCATCATTCAGTTTCTAAAAGATGAAGGTGTCAAACACCTGTTCGGTTATCCGGGCGGAGCCGTGCTACATATTTACGACGCACTGCACCAGCAGGATGATGTCGAACATATTCTCGTCCGTCACGAGCAGGGCGCTACCCATGCGGCCGATGGTTACGCGCGCGCAACCGGAAAACCCGGTGTTTGCCTGGTAACTTCAGGCCCTGGCGCTACCAATGCAGTAACGGGTATCGCCACCGCCTTCCTCGATTCGATTCCATTAGTAGTTTTGACCGGCCAGGTACCCTGCCATGCTATCGGCACCGATGCCTTTCAGGAAGTCGATGCGGTTGGCGTAACACGTGCCTGCGTCAAACATAATTTCCTGGTTAAAGATCTCAATAAACTGGCAGAAACACTGAAGAAGGCCTTTTTCGTGGCAACCACCGGACGACCGGGACCAGTTGTGGTAGATATTCCTAAAGATATCACAGCGCCACACATCAAGATTCCATACGAGTATCCCAGGCAAGTGGAAATGCGGTCGTACAATCCAAATGTTAAAGGCCATCCGCGGCAAATTAAGCGAGCAGTCGATTTATTGCTCAGCGCCAAGCGCCCCATGATTTATACCGGTGGTGGTGTAATCACCTCTGCAGCATCGAAGGAGTTGCGTCAATTTGTTCGCAAGCTCGATTTTCCGATTACGCAAACACTAATGGGTCTTGGTGCGTTTCCGGGAACCGATCCATTGTTTATAGGTATGCTCGGCATGCACGGTACCTATGAATCCAATATGGCGATGCACGACTGCGATGTCCTCATCGCAATCGGTGCGCGTTTCGATGACCGCATTACCGGCGTAACCGGTAAATTCTGTCCTTATGCACAGGTCATTCATATCGATATCGATCCGGCGTCGATTTCGAAAACTGTGAATGCGAATATTCCCATTGTCGGTGACGTTAAAGGCGTGCTTCAAGAGATGAATAAACTGCTCGACAAGCCCGACCTACCCATCGACAAGGCTGCACTTGAAGCCTGGTGGAAAAAAATCAAATCCTGGCAAAGCCAGAAGAGTTTCGACTACGAAAAGAAAGACGGTGTCATTCAACCTCAATCAGCAGTAGAAGAACTTTATAAAATCACCAACGGAAACGCTTATATCACCTCTGATGTCGGCCAGCATCAGATGTATGCTGCACAGTTTTATCCGTTCCATGAACCTCGCCGCTGGATCAATTCCGGTGGTCTCGGCACCATGGGATTTGGATTGCCCGCCGCAATGGGTGTGAAGCTCGCTTTCCCGGACCAGGAAGTCGCTTGTATAACCGGTGAGGGCAGCATACAGATGTGTATACAGGAACTGTCAACTTGTCTGCAATATGACATTCCAGTCAAGATTGTTAACTTGAATAACCGTTATCTGGGCATGGTTCGTCAATGGCAGGAATTCTTTTACGAAAAGCGTTACTCGCATGTCTATATGGATTCTTTGCCTGATTTCGTCAAACTGGCCGAGGCTTACGGTCACGTCGGTATTCGTGTCGATGATCCGAAAGATTTGCACGATGCGATGGAAGAGGCTTTTAAACTGAAAGACCGTACTGTATTCCTCGATATCATTACCGACCGAGAAGCCAATGTTTATCCGATGATTTCAAATGGCAAAGCGCATAATGAAATGGATATCTCACCCCTGCAGCAGGAAATTCAGGCTGCCATGATTGCCAGAGGAGAGACTGTCTAATGCGACACATCATCTCACTACTGGTCGAAAACGAATCGGGTGCCCTGTCACGAATATCGGGCCTGTTTTCGGCACGCGGTTATAACATCGAATCACTAACTGTCGCGACTACCGAAGACACCACGCTATCACGTATGACAATTGTCAGTGTCGGCGATGACCGAATCATCGAGCAAATTACCAAGCAGCTCAATAAACTGGTTGATGTGGTCAAACTTCAGGACTTTACCGAGGGTAACTTTATCGAGCGTGAAATGATGTTCGTCAAGGTTAAAGCTTCGGGCGAATCAAAACGCTCCGAGATTAAACGCCTGTCAGATATTTTTCGTGCACGTATCATCGATGTCACTGATACTACTTTCTGCATTGAACTGACTGGTTCGGGTGACAAACTGGACGCTTACATCAATGCCTTGCACGAAACTAATATCGTCGAAGTGGTACGATCCGGGTCGATGGGCATCATGCGTGGCGATAAGGCTTTAACTATATAACTTGATTACTCGTCTGATTTATTTTCTACTGAAACCAAACCACCGACACATGAGGGTGTTATGAATATTTATTACGATAAAGATTGCGATTTATCCATTATCCAGGGCAAAAAAGTAGCTATCATCGGTTACGGCTCGCAGGGCCACGCCCACGCCAATAACCTGAAAGATTCAGGTGTCGACGTTTGTGTCGGTTTGCGTCAGGGTTCCTCTACTGCCGCCAAAGCCGAGGCCGCCGGTTTGACCGTAAAACATACTGCAGATGCCGTTGCCGGTGCAGATCTGGTCATGATTCTAACACCCGACGAGTTCCAACGCGATTTGTACGACAACGAGATCGAACCGAATATCAAACAGGGTGCTGCAATGGCTTTCGCCCACGGTTTTGCAATCCATTTTAACCAGGTTGTGCCTCGCGCCGACCTTGACGTAATCATGATTGCACCAAAGGCGCCCGGGCACACGGTGCGTTCCGAATTCGTTAAAGGCGGTGGTATTCCTGATTTGATCGCGATTCAGCAAAATGCTTCCGGCATGGCCAAGGACCTTGCACTTTCCTACGCCGCAGGTATTGGCGGCGGACGTACAGCGATTATCGAAACCACCTTCAAAGATGAAACCGAAACCGACCTGTTCGGCGAACAAACCGTGCTTTGTGGCGGCACTATCGAACTGGTTAAAGCCGGTTTCGAAACCCTGGTAGAAGCTGGATACGCACCCGAACTGGCTTATTTTGAATGCCTGCACGAACTGAAGCTGATCGTTGATCTGATCCATGAAGGCGGTATTGCTAACATGAACTATTCGATATCCAATAATGCTGAATTCGGCGAATATCATACCGGTAAAAGAATTATTAACGAGGAAAGCCGCTGGGCCATGAAGGAATGCCTGGAAAATATTCAAAACGGTAGCTACGCCAAGCAATTCATTTCCGAAGGTTCTTCCAACTATCCTTCAATGACCGCAGAGCGTCGTAACAATGCGGCACACGAAATCGAGATAACCGGTGCTAAACTGCGGGCGATGATGCCCTGGTTGAGCGCTAATGCCTTGGTCGATAAATCTAAAAACTAGATTTTCAATAACGAACCGGAGATCGGGTGGGCTTAAATCCACTCGTTTCACAATGATGGATGACAGTAATCCAAAAGAAAATCGTAAAAAGTTGGGTAAGGGCATTTTCCTGTTACCCAACCTGTTCACTACGGGTGCATTATTCGCCGGCTTTTACGCGATTATCGCCGCCATGAAAGGTAATTTCGAAATTGCGGCGATGGTGATATTCCTTGCTATGATTCTCGATGGTCTGGACGGTCGGGTCGCTAGAATGACCAATACCCAATCAGCTTTTGGGGCGGAATACGACAGTCTTTCCGATATGGTTTCCTTCGGTGTTGCACCCGGGTTGGTTATGTATCAGTGGTCACTGGTATATCTCGCCGATGTGTCCAATTTCTGGGGCAAACTTGGCTGGCTGGCAGCATTTATCTACACGACCTGTACCGCATTGCGATTGGCCCGTTTTAATACCCAAATCGGCACCGCAGACAAACGTTTCTTTCAAGGACTCGCCTGCCCTGCTGCCGCTGCAGTCGTGATGGGAGCTGTCTGGGTTTGTGAAACTTATCTGATATCCGGTGAAGATGTAACTTACCTGGCGTTAATTTTAACCACAATTGCCGCTGGTCTGATGGTATCGCGTTTTCCCTATTACAGTTTCAAAGATCTCGATTTACGTAAAAAAGTGCCGTTTGTCGCGGTTCTTGCCGTCATGTTGGCGTTTGTTTTCCTTTCAATAGAAACAGCCACGGTTTTATTCCTGTCATTTGTGTTTTATATGCTGTCTGGGCCGATTTTTTCTCTGTTCCGCTGGAATCGAAATCGTCAGCGTCTACACGCTAGTGAAGAAACACACAAAGCAGAGGATTAATGTCGAGTATTAGATCTGATTCTACGCCTGTAGCCTTGACAGGCGTCAAGTCATAATTAACCTAAGCAGTATCATCGGGAAAGTACCTGGGGTAATCGCATGAGCCAAGATCAATTAATTATTTTCGATACTACCTTGCGCGATGGTGAGCAAAGCCCCGGCGCGTCTATGACGCGCGACGAAAAAGTTCGCATCGCAAGGGTACTGGAGGCGATGAAAGTTGATATCATCGAAGCCGGATTCCCGATCGCCAGCGAGGGTGATTTCGAATCGGTTAAAACCGTGGCTAAAGTGATCAAAGACAGTACTATCTGCGGCCTCGCCCGAGCCAAACGGGTCGATATCGAACGTGCCGGCGAGGCGATAAAACCAGCCAATTCAGGGCGTATTCATACTTTTCTGGCAACATCACCCATACACATGGAACAAAAGCTGCGCATGACGCCTGACGAAGTTGTTGAAGCGGCGGTTAGGGCTGTGCGTATGGCCCGCCAGTTTACCGACAATGTTGAATTCTCACCCGAAGATGCTGGTCGATCGGAGCCCGACTTTCTCTGTCGGGTACTCGAAGCGGTCATTGCCGAAGGCGCCACCACCATTAACATTCCCGACACCGTTGGCTACAATATACCGCATCAGTTTGGCGGGTTGATCAGGGAATTACGCGAACGTATCCCAAATTCTGACAGGGCGATATTTTCGGTTCATTGCCACAACGATCTGGGGCTCGCGGTCGGCAATTCACTCTCTGCAGTACTAAACGGTGCACGACAGGTTGAATGCACCATTAATGGCCTGGGCGAACGGGCGGGTAATGCCTCGCTGGAAGAAATTGTCATGGCGGTACGCACACGTCAGGATGTCTTCCCCTGCGATAGCAGACTCGATACGACTCAAATTATGAACTGCTCTAAACTGGTGGCTGGCATCACTGGTTTCAATGTTCAGCCTAACAAGGCTATCGTCGGAGCCAACGCATTCGCGCATGAATCGGGGATTCATCAGGACGGTGTACTCAAATCCCGCGAGACTTACGAAATCATGCGTGCACAGGATGTCGGCTGGAGTACCAATAAACTGGTGCTGGGCAAGCATTCCGGACGCAATGCATTTAAGACGCGCATGTCCGAACTCAATATTGAATTTTCCTCCGAGGAAGAACTCAATGAAGTGTTCGCTCGATTCAAAACCCTGGCGGATAAAAAACACGATATCTTTGACGAAGACTTGCAGGCACTGGTCAGCGAATCAGTCATCGAAGCTGAGAACGAAATTATCAAACTGGTGAGTTTACGCGTCTGTTGTGAGACCGGTGAAACGCCGAACGCGACCATGACCCTGAATATCGACGGCGAGGAAAAGCAGGCCGAATCGGTTGGCGACGGACCGGTTGACGCCTGTTTCAAGGCCATCGAAAATCTCACCAATACCGGTGTTTCTCTGCAACTGTATTCGGTTAACGCGATTACGACCGGTACGGATTCGCAGGGCGAGGTCACGGTTCGAGTGGAAAAGGATGGCCATGTCGTCAATGGTCAGGGAGCCGATACAGATATTGTTATCGCCTCGGCCAAATCCTACATCAATGCGCTTAACAAAGTGATTACCAATGCAGGGAGAACGCATCCGCAGATGGGTGACGTTTAAATCCATGCTCAGTCCCAGGCAAAAGCACTGCCTGCAAGGCATCGGTATTCGGCGCTGGGTTGAGCGGTCTACGACTACGGATAGAGTAGCACCAAAAGTGGTAAAGGAAGCAAATGCACCCCTGAATGATTCCCCCACAATATCCTCTTTATCTTTACAAGCCGCAGCAACACCTGAAACAGAACCTGAAATCAAACCACCGGTAATTGATATTCCACTCGATAGTTGGGACGCCATTCAACATGCCATACGTCAATGCCAGTCCTGCGAACTCGCAAAACATTGCATACAAAAAGTCCCCGGCGTCGGTAATCAACGGGCTGATTTGATGATTATCGGCGAGGGCCCCGGACATGACGAAGATATCAAGGGCGAGCCATTTGTTGGACGTTCCGGACAACTACTCGAGAAAATGCTGGCTTCTATTGGAATATCACGCCTGCAAGTATTCATCACTAATATAGTCAAATGCCGTCCACCGAATAATCGTGAACCACATGCGGACGAAGTACATTCCTGCGATCAGTTTATACAGGCTCAAATTCAGCAAATCAATCCTAAAGTGATACTTTCCGTGGGCCGCATATCGGCACATAGCTTATTACATTGCAGCGACCCGGTCGGCCGATTAATCAAAACCATGCACAAGTTACCCGGTAGTGAAATACCGGTTAAGGTAACTTATCATCCGGCCTATTTATTACGCACCCCCTCCGCCAAGGCCATCGCCTGGGAGGATATGAAAACGCTTTATCGCATTCTCAATCAATGAATAAAATCGGGCTGTCTTTTCGTCGCATGGACATTGACGATATCAACAATGTCATGCAGGTTGAATCAAAGGTATATACCTATCCCTGGACAGAAGGTATTTTCAGAGACTGTATTCGTGTTGGTTACGATTGCTGGCTGGCACTCATCGACGAAACAATTATTGCCCATGCTGTCATCAGCGTCGCTGCCGGTGAAAGCCATATTCTAAATATAACAGTCTCGGAAGATTATCAGGGCCACGGCATCGGCAAACAGTTCATCAAGCATCTAATCGAAATTGCCAAAAAAAAACAGGCCCGCACGATTATGCTCGAAGTCCGCCCGAGCAATGCCGCTGCAATTAATTGTTATCACGCTACTGGTTTCAACGAAATCGGTTGCAGGAAAGATTATTATCCTGCACCGAATGGTCGAGAAGATGCGTTACTTTATGCGCGACATATTGATTAGACCGAAGGTTAATGGACCCGGGATTTTGGAATAAAATTCGATACTTCTTCCACAATCAGCATCTGCAATTTCTATATGGTTGATAATCAAACAGATTTCTCCTCTGGTTATGTGCCTGATTCTGTCTCAGGTATTTTATTTTACCCGTGGAAATACTATCCTTTGGGCCTGATTTCCCTTTATATCAGGGAAACTCTATTATTTCAGTATTTCTGCTGCACGAAGATATTCTACCAATGCGGAATATCTAATCTGGTTTGCGCCAGCAGTATTCCCTACCTAACGAAATATCCAGCATTAGCCAGGTTGTCCGTAAAACAATTAACTCCCGGCAATTCATTGCCTTACCAACTTCAGCTATAATGCGCCGCTATTTAAATTCGTACCTGGCCAGAGCCAGCATGAAAACCTTGAGAAATTGAATGTCTGATATAGACGAAATGCGTCGGCGCCGCACTTTTGCGATCATCTCGCATCCTGATGCCGGAAAAACAACGGTCACCGAAAAACTGCTGTTATTCGGTAAGGCCATCCAGATGGCCGGCACGGTTAAAGGCCGCAAGGCTGCACGACATGCCACGTCTGACTGGATGGAGCTGGAGAAGCAACGCGGTATATCAGTCACCTCGTCAGTCATGCAGTTTCCCTACAAGGGTAGTATTATCAACCTTCTTGACACACCGGGACACGAAGACTTTTCCGAAGATACCTACCGCACGTTAACCGCAGTCGACTCGGCGCTAATGGTCATCGATTGCGCAAAGGGTGTCGAGGAACGTACCATTAAACTGATGGATGTCTGCCGATTACGCGACACACCAATTATTACTTTCATTAACAAACTCGACCGTGAAGGTCGAGATCCCATCGTCCTGTTGGACGAAGTCGAGGAAATCCTCAAAATTCAGTGTGCGCCGGTTACCTGGCCCATCGGTATGGGTAAAAATTTGAAAGGTGTCTTTCATTTACAAAATGATTCAGTACATCTGTTTTCCGCCAGCGATGCCGACAAGATATCGTCTGGAGAAGTGATCGAAGGGTTAGATCATCCCAGGCTTGATGAAGTGCTTGGATCGATGGCAGACGAGTTTCGCGATGAAATCGAGCTGGTGCGCGGAGCCTCACACGAATTCGACCTCGATGCTTATTTAAAAGGCGAAATGACGCCTGTATTTTTCGGCTCCGCTATCAATAATTTCGGCATGGCCGAGCTGCTTGATGCGTTCGACGATTACGCGCCGGCACCGATGGCACGCCCCACGCGTACCCGCCCCGTACAACCCGATGAAAACAATCTCAGCGGCTTTGTTTTCAAAATACAAGCGAATATGGACAAACAACACCGTGACCGTATAGCCTTTATGCGTATTTGTTCCGGTAAATACGATCGCGGTATGAAGGTTAAACATGTACGCATTGGTAAAGACATGAAAATTCCCGATGCGCTGACTTTTATGGCGTCGGACCGTGGCCATGTCGAAGTGGCTTACACGGGCGATATCATCGGTATTCATAATCACGGTACCATTCGCATTGGCGACAGCTTCACACAAGGTGAAGACCTTGCCTTTACCGGTATTCCGAATTTCGCACCCGACCTCTTTCGCCGTGCGCGGCTGAAAGATCCGTTGAAAATGAAAGCACTATTAAAAGGCTTGACCCAGCTTTGTGAAGAAGGCGCTACACAGCTATTCAAACCACTCGCCAATAACGATCTGATACTCGGCGCGGTTGGCGTGTTGCAGTTTGATGTGGTCGCACATCGTCTCAAAGATGAATACAATGTCGACTGCCTGTTCGAGCCGGTTAATGTCAATACCGCACGTTGGGTTGCTAGTAGCGACGAAAAGAAACTGAACGAATTCAAAGTCAAAGCAAGAACTAATCTCGCTCTGGATCACGCGGGCGATCTGGCCTATATAGCACCGTCACGAGTGAACCTGACTATGACTGAAGAGCGCTGGCCGGAGATCAAATTTCTGGCAACCCGCGAACATGGCATTTACGATTGCGTATAAATTCAGCGTTACCACGCTAATTTTCATGCTCGCTGCAACATGCAACGCGGCTAGCCTTGGCTTACCGACGCGGGATCAGAATCCGATGTTGCAGGGCTACTATTTACCGTCGATCAACATGCAATCAGACAACGGCTGGCACCTCAGTCATATGCTGTTTATTACCAATACCTACCAGGACGAGAATCGGAGTGACGAGGCGCTTCGTATCGACGTCGAAAACTACCGATATGACTTTTCCCTGGCTTATCAGAATGACAACTGGCGGTTGAGCGCAACCCTTCCCTTTATCGCTAATGATAGCGGTAGTCTGGATGGACTGATTGAAAACTGGCATGACGCCTTTGACCTGCCTCAGGGCGGCCGCACTAGAAGCCCTGACAATCAGATCGAACTGCTCTATAGCCGTAATGGCAACACTATTTTCGAACAGAACAAACCAGACAGTGATATCGGCGACCTCTCGTTATCGTTTGACTATCGGCTGTCGTATAGCAGAAAAAGCAATACCGAGTTGGCTATCGGTATCGAATTGCCAACTGGTTCGATCGACAGTAATAGTGGCAACGATGCAATTGACACCGCAGTCTGGATAAACCGGTCTCGGCAGTTTTCCGAACACAGCCGGTTTTATGGTGTGTTCGGCGTCAGTCTGCCAGGCAAGGGCGGCCAGTTAAAAGATCGTATCAAAAGCCGGATATGGTTTTCACAACTGGGTACCGAATATGATCTCACCGATAATATTACCGGCATACTTCAATTCGACCTGCACAGCGCGACATTGAAAAATTCTCAACTCAAAGCTTTCAACAATTCGGTACAAATGCAGATTGCCCTGCAATTTAGAAACTGGCTCGAAGACTATCATATTGACCTGTTTTTCTCCGAAGATATTCTGGTAAAATCGGCACCGGATATTACCTTCGGCCTTAGATTGAGCCGGGATCAATTCGACTAAACTAGTAGTCTATACTGCACTAGCAGCAACTGCCTTTTGCCTCGGCTGCACAGCAACCTGATTCAACATCGGCCGCTTTAAACAACTGCACATCTGCCATGGTTCGATAAGTTTCCCAGGCAACACCCGAAGGATCTTTAACCCAGGATTTTTCAGAACGTGCGTAACAGCAAACGGTTTCCCCATCATCGAATGTATCGATATCGGCCTGATTGAGATTTTCACGTATGTTCTGCAATTCATCCTCTTCATCGACCTGTATACCCAGATGATCAACACCGTTTGAACCGGCCCGCGTTGAAATTGCAAAATTAATGCGTGGATCTTCCAGCATCCATTTGGCATAATCAGCTTCGGTTTTTGCAGGTTGTTTGTCAAACAATGCGTTGTAAAACCGGATACTTTGTTCGAGGCTTTCTACGCCCACATGGATATGTATTCGCTTCATGATTTTACCCTGTTTAATAAAATAGTTTCGGATTCAGTTTGGCAGCAGCCAAAGAGTTTAATAACGGAACAACCAGTCGCATAGTTCTCCTGCAGGCTGGCAAATTCAGGGCTGCAACAGTCTTTCACCAGATAGCCGATCAAACCGCGCACCACCATAAAATTGGCCGAATAGACTATCGACCGGCCATGTTTACGCGAAGATATAATACCGCTACCCATTAAATGGCTCAGGTGAAAAGACAAAGTGTTATGCGCGATGCCAAGCCTGGCTCCGATAATACCTGCCGCTAGCCCTTTAGGGCCAGCCTCAACCAGCAAACGAAACGCATTCAATCTCGTTTCCTGGGAAAGTGCGTCGAAAATGGAAAGGGCCTGCTGAGTATTCATATGTCGATATTAATTGACATATTACAAAGTGTCAATAGCCATTGACATTTTATTTTATATCCATTCAAATAGAATATCTAAACTGTCGAGAATCGACCATCAATCAGGGTATTCGACCAATGCCAGATTCAATTAACAAGGCTCGACGCCATTTGATTTTTGGTATCATGACGCTACCTGCCAGTGCCATCGCCACAGGTTACCTATCGACACCGAGAGCAAGCGAAGGTCCGTATTACCCAACGACCGATATGCGCTATGGCGATATCGATAATGACCTGGTAAAAATCAGTGATCGGGCCAAACAGGCCGGCGGCGAAGTAGTAGACCTCGCAGGCCGCGTATTTGAGCCAGGGGGCAACCCATTGCCATCGGCCCGGGTCGAAATCTGGCAATGCGATGCAAACGGCCGCTACCTGCATCGAGCCGACTATGGCGCGATGACTAGTGACAGGTCTTTCCAGGGATTCGGCTACAACATTACCGACTCTGGTGGCAATTATTTTTTTCGGACCATTAAACCGGTACCCTATGGTGGCCGCGCGCCGCATATACACCTGAAGGTCTGGGTGAAAGGCCGGGATCGCCTGACGACGCAATTGTATTTGCCCGATCACCCGGGCAATGCTCGTGACTGGCTATACCGGCGAATTCCTGAAAATAAACGTGATCTAGTGACGATGCGTTTTAAAGAAACCGGTCGGGAGCCACTGGCTATAGTCGATCTGGTAGTTTAAAGATACCCGAACGATCAATAATGAGGCATGTCCGAATCGCCAACTGTACAGAATATCTCGCAACCGGTGATATCTTCCAAGGCTGCCTCCTTATAGCTTTTAGGATAGCTTTGGTCAAAAGGTGTTAGCCCACAAGCATCAATATGAAAGCACCGATAGCCAAGCTGATGGAGGAATACAAGCACATCGTCCACCTGCGGGTTGCCAAAAATGACTTCCATTACGATATCCGGTCGATCTCGCCGAAACATATTTGCACCGCTGAAAATGACGTCGCGTTCGGTCTCTTCGGTATCAATTTTCACAAGATCAATGCGCCCGATATTTTCTATCAGCGAATCTAGCGGTTTGGTTTTCACTTGCAATGTCTGCATTTTGTTGTCCTCGAACCTTTCTCCCTTGCCAAAACAATTCTTTAGCGATCCAGTCGGCGGCAAGGCACTACGTCGACGAGCAGGGATATAAAAAGTGGCATTACCCGATTCTGGCGCAATGGCGACAGGTTGGGTGACTATACCTGTGCTTTGATTAAGCGCTTGAAAATGCCGCAATAGTTGCAGGTTATCCGGCACCGGTTCGAAAGCATGAATAACAGCATTGGGATTGGCCCTGGCAGCTATGAGTGCATAGAGGCCGAAATAGGCGCCTATATCCAGAACGCCGTGAGCACGTTTGGCCAATGCCTGGAATAACCGTATCGTGTCGGGTTCGTGCCCATGAATGCCCTTCCATGCAAATCGCCTTAAAATTTTAGAACTCCCCAGGTGATCAAATATCAGGGTCTGTCCATCAGGCAGTTCCAGAGGAAAACAAGTTACACCAAATGGTATCTGGTTCTTGAGATAGTTACGAACTGAAGCAGGTGATAGACGATAAAGAAAACGATGGATTGCAATCGGTAACACGACTCATTTGCCAGTTTTAGTTCGATTCGGAGACTGAATTTCGGGTTCCATGCGAACTCCTAACTTCATGATCTAATCACTCAATCCACTAGTTCGGTCACAATCTGTGGGTCACTCTCCAGTGTTCTATGCACCGGGCACATGTTGGCAATTTCCAGTAAGCGTTGCCTTTGCTCGTCGCTCAAATCGCCATATAGTTTAATACGCCGGCTTAACTGTTCAATTTTCTGCTTGCAATCCACGCAATCGGTAGCATGCACACGCTCGTGCTGCAATGTTACATCGACGTCATCCAGAGGTAATTTTTTCCGGTTGGCGTACATCCGCAAGGTCATTGAGGTGCAGGCACCGAGGCTCATTAATAGCAAATCGTAGGGTGTCGGCCCCATATTTGAACCACCGAATTTTAGCGGCTCATCCGCCATAAAACGGTGACTATCACTGTACAGACCACGAAGAAACTGTTTATCGAGCTCACTGACCAGCACCTCACCCGGGTCCAATACGGGCCTTTGGGTTAGACTTCTTGGGATTTCGACACTATCGAGCCCTAGATAGCGACTCGCCCATGCCGCCATAGTCGCCGCAACATATTCGGCATCGGCAGCTTTGCTCAACAAATGATCGGCATGATCAAGCGATATGAAACTTTTCGGATGTTTGGCGGCCTGATAAATTTGCGCAGCTTGATCAATCGAAACCACCTTATCAATCGGCGAATGAAACACCAGCAAGGCCTTGTTCAAATCGGCGATCTGGTCGGTTGAATTGTACACCGAAATGTCATCGAGCAATTGTTTTTTTATGCGAAACTCGCGACCACCAATACCAACTACGGCTTCACCCTCGGTTTTGATCTTATCGGTTTCGGCCTTAAATAGATGCTCGACGTGGTGTGCCGTAGCGGGCGCGCCAATGGTGACCACAGCCTTGACGGCGTCAAGCTTCCGAGCGGCTGTCAGCACAGCCGCGCCGCCGAGACTATGACCAATAATTAGCTCCGGGGCTCTATAATCAGCTTCGAGTTTTTTAGCGGCAGCCACCAAATCGGTGACATTGGAAGAAAAATTGCTATTGGCGAAATCGCCATCGCTATTACCGATCCCAGTAAAATCGAATCGCATTACAGCAATACCCCGTGCCGCTAATGCACGTGATATTCTCGATGCCGCCACAATATCTTTTCCGCAGGTAAAACAGTGAGCGAACAGTGCATACCTCGCAATACTAACCTGCTCAGGGGGTGTTTCCAATAAACCCGATAAGGTTTGGCCGGTGCTATTTTCAAATTCTATTTTTATTCTGCCCATCGACAATTTCCTCTGAAGTTTCGTTTATAAAATCGCACCTGAATAGCTTCGACTTCGATATAGTGGTTTAATTCAAACGCCCGGCACTGTTATGATTATCCTGTTATTTTACTGGAAAAAATTTACAGTTACCGATGATGCTTCGATTTGATCGTTTTCTACGCTGGCTTCTATTTATATGGGTAAAAGTGGAAGTATACCCGCGTGAAAACCCACCCTACGACCTGGACCCAAACGCTCGTACCCTCTATGTACTTGCCGACCGTGGCTTGAGCGATTTGCTGGTTTTGACGCAAGTATCCCGTCAATTCAATTTGCCGAATCCACTGCAACGAATTTCGCTTCCCGGCAGCTTTAATTACCACTCGGTATACAGCATTGCTTCGCGTAATCCGCTAACTGGCTGGCTACGTCGTCGCAAAAGCCATTCAAACCTGTTACAGGATTTCATCGATGTCCTGCAATCCGGAAAGCCATTCAAATTGCAGATCGTACCGGTCTCTGTCTATTGGGGACGACCGCTTGCCAAACAAAAACACTGGCTTCAGGTACTTTTCGCCGATACCTGGGCGGTTGCCGGAAAAATTCGCAAATTTCTGACGATTCTGATTCATGGTCGCAATACCCGCTTACTGTTTTCCCAGCCGATCAAATTTGAGACGCTGGCAGGTGACTGTGAATTCTCGGCCGATCAAGTTCATAGTTATCTATTAACACAATTAAGCCGACAGCGAGAGGCGACATTCGGCCCGGAAGTAGATAGACACAAAGCGCTTAGCATTGCTGTACTGAATAGCCCGGTCGTGCAATCGATTATCCAACAACAAGAAGGAGACAGGCTTGCTGATCGGGAAATGAAACGTGCACAGCGCTACTGCAAAGAGATTTTTGCCAACTGCACACAGATGACGATCGAGTTGATGTTACGTCTGCTCAATCAATTCTGGAAACGTTTCTATGACGGCATCGAAACCTATAACACGGGTACCCTGAAACAAACCGCGCTAACCCATCAACTGGTTTATGTACCCTGTCATCGCAGCCATATCGATTATCTATTGCTGTCTTATGTTATTTTTTCCGAGAATCTGGCGATTCCTTATATCGCTGCCGGAAATAACTTAAACCTGCCCCTGATCGGCCGCATTCTCCGCGGTGGTGGGGCTTTTTTTATGCGCCGAAGTTTCAAGGATAATCCGCTTTACAGTGCCATTATGCGCGCATATGTACAGCAATTGATTGCACTGGGTGCGCCCATCGAATACTTTGTTGAGGGCGGCCGTAGTCGCACTGGTAGATTGCTGCAGCCAAAACTTGGCATGCTTGATATGACCGTCGATGCCTATATCAAAACACAATCCAGACCACTGGCATTCATACCCGTTTATATTGGATACGAAAAGCTCATTGAGGGACGCTCCTATCTCGGCGAACTTTATGGAAACCAGAAAAAAAGCGAGTCATTTTTTGGCGCTCTTACAGCAATCTTTCGTTTAAGAGGCCACTTTGGCCAAGTCACAGCCAGTTTCGGGGAACCGATAGTACTATCCGAAGTACTCGGTCAGACGCAAGTAGACTGGTCCAGCCGTGCCGCTGAAATTGATCAAAGTCCAGAATGGTATCGCAGCGCAATAAAACAGTTATCCCGCAAAATAATGGTCGGAATTAACAACGCCAGTATCGTTAACCCGGTCAATATGATCGCGACAATATTATTAGCGACGCCCAGACAAAGTATTGACAAAAAAGAACTGCTCGAGCAGTCGATTCTTTACAGACAATTGATTGAATCTACCGATACGCTTAACAGCGTGCGTTTTGTCAGTGATATTGGCGAGGATCTAATCAATCAAATGGTAAAGCAGAACGTGATCAATATTCACCATCACGAACTCGGAGATATTGTCTTCCTCAAGCCCGAAGATTCGGTTTTGATGAGCTACTATCGCAATAACAGCCTGCATGTTTTTATTATACCTGCACTGATTGCCTGTTGTTTCGACAATACCTCCAGAGTTTCCATGAGCAAAATTGTCGGCATTATTCGCGTCCTCTATCCCTTTCTGAAAGCGGAGCTACACCTGGAGTGGGAAATCGGAGAACTCGAGAACCTTGTAGAGAAATTTGTAATTACTATGGTTAATCTGGATTTACTACGCGAGGGGAAAAATGGTTTACGTCGCCCCGAGCGCAGTGCCAGACGTTTTCTGGATTTGCACCGGCTAGTGTTAGTCGTACAGCCGATACTGGAACGTTACTACATGACCTTTATTGTTTTGTGGCAGTCGGCTAAAACCCCCATGCGAGAAGCCGATCTGGAACAGCGCTGCCATATACTGGCTCAGAAAGTTTCAATGTTACACGGCGTCAACGCACCCGATTTTTTTGATCGAGTGTTATTCCGGCATTTTATTGATACGATGATTAAACTGGATTATCTTATGGAAAATGAGGACGGGACTTTAGTATTTTCTCATGCTTTTGAGCATATCAGTCTCGACATACGCAGTCTTCTTAGTTTCGAAGTACGTTGCACCATTCTGACGATGATTCGACAATAAATCGTCAGCCTAATATTTACCTGTAAACTGGCGAATTTTTCGTCGTTCCTGTTTATTCGGTTTATAGTCGCTGGAAGGTCTCTGCAAGGCAGCAAGTTTATGTTTTTCAGTTTCGCGTTGCCGTTGTAATCGGCTGGCTTCGGTCTCTTCATAGAGTGTCTGAGCGATAACCGCCGAACTACGCCGGCCACTTATTCCGGTGACGATGACTTCAAATCGGTCATAGCCACGATTGATCTGATAGCAGTCGCGCAACTTAACCGGTCGTGACGGCTTGATACGCTGTCCATTTAAATGCACTTTGCCACCGTTAACCGCAATAGTCGCCAGTGCCCTGGTCTTGAAAAAACGAGATGCCCATAGCCATTTATCGAGGCGCGTTTTTTGTTCAGAATTGGTCAATTGTTAAATCTGCAATATTTGCTGCATGTCATCGATTTCCGCTTTCGCCTGCCTGTAAAAATCGAACCCGCGTTCATCGACATTAAGTAGATCGAGTTTATCAACAATAGGTATCTGCTCAATGACGATTGAATCGTCTAGTTGACTGGTTTCTTGCAGGAATAAAAGCCGTGCTGCGCTAACGATGTCAACATAGTCAACAGGCTGGCCGGTATCGCGATACCAGTTATCGGATGACTCGACAACCTTTAGGAAATCATCGCCAAAATTCCAGTGCTCAAACATGATACGACTAATCGGAACGTTGAGGTTGATCAAACTCTTATTCAGGGATTGCGTATTGCTGATTAACCCCGGATTTTCGTCGATGTATTTTAAAATTGGGATGATGCCAAGTTTGTGCAATAACCCGGCTAGCAATGCCTGTTCCGGATCGAGATGACTGGCACGGCTAGCGGTAATGACATAGGCTAACGCGGATACCTGGATACTTTCTTCATACAAGTGCCGGATTAGCTGCTTAATCAGCGTTGATTTTGCATGAAATAACTGTCGAACACAAAGGCTGAAACTCAGGCTACGTGTGGTTTCCTGACCGAGCCTCCTTACCGCATCCCGTACGCTTTTTATTTCACGCCAGGTTCCATAAAGCGGGCTGTTGGCGACCTTTATCAGTCGAGCGCTCAGCGTTGGATCGGTTTGAACAATCCGAATGATTTCCGCACTATTGACATCCGATTTATTAATTGCCCGCCTGATCTTAAGCGCCGCTTCAGGGAGGGCCGGCAACTGTAGTTGATCAGATTGTAACGCCTTTCTGATCCGTTCGAATAATCGCTGCTCTTCGCGTTGTAACTGGGCAGGGCTAATTTCTCCATTCTTTACATCACGCTGCTTAAACAAATCATCGAATAATTCGCGATCAATTTTAAGAACAGCGCCATGACTGGTGAATAGCGCAGCATCCCCCTCTTTATCTTCGTCAAACAAAATCGATAACCCTCGGCGATCTACGTGGGTGAAGCTTTCGATAACAAACCCACTGGAAAGCAGCGAAATTTCACCTTCGAGCAGATAGATAATTTTTCCCGGTTCCGAAACAATTAGCGTATTCGGTGTCACTGATTTAGCGACGGCATTGTGGAAAAGGTAGTCACGATCGTTACGACTTAACTCGCAAAGGGGTTCCAGTTTATCCCGGCGCGAGTATAACTTTAATAATTCATCCATATTTGGCGAATTCTGTTTATTTGCATCGTCTTATATAGCATAGCTTAGGCGTAACATTTACGTATATGTTTCATCACACGATCAGCCATCGAAAAACCGCTTAAAACGGCACCTTCAATTCGTGGCGCAGTACACCAATCACCGCAGGCACCGATTCCAAGCTCTTCGACAAAAAGCGAATCTTCATTGATAGGATTAATGGGTGTCGCATTTTTCCAGCAATGCACTGCTGCCGATATGGGTTGCTGTTCGGGCAAATCTGTTGCTTCCCAGAAGGCATCCAGTAAAGCATGCATTACCCTTCCTCTGAAACTCGCTATATACCGCTGTGACCATTCAGGCGACGCATGCAATACCCAACAATCAGCCTCCGAATCCGGACTGGCATGCGGGTGTCGACAAATCCATGATAGCGGGGAATCGAGTACCTGGGCGGCATCGTAAGGTATATCGAGTTTGTCTTCGAATGCAAACATACCACTCCAGCAGGCCGTCATTTCTATATTTTCGGCTGGCTTCCTGATTTGCGGCACATGACACAATGATGCTGCCTCATGCGCCGCAGTAGCCAGAATAACAACATCGAAAGCGCCGAGATAGTTTCCCCGTTCATTAAATAATCGCCATCCCCCGTCACTTTGCTTTTCTATTTCGCAAATATTGCTGGAATGTACGATATCGCAATTTCTGGCCAGGCTTTCCACTATGATCTGCATTCCCGGATATCCAACAAATCTTTGAGTGGTCATATCAGTATTGCTAATCTGGCCTTTCTGCAATTCGACTAGCCAGGCATCCCAGGGACGTACGATATTATCTGCCTGCCACGCAGATATAATATTCGAGAACAAGGGGTTACTGACTGTGAAAAATTGAGCACCGTGATTAAACTCAAAATTTCCTGCTCGAAAGAGACTGATTCTACCGCCGGGAAATATACTTTTTTCGAAAATTTTGAGGTTGGGTACTAGACCTTTCAAAGCTGTACCGCAGGTTAATCCGGCTAGCCCGGCTCCAATGATTGCAATCGATGGTTCTACCGGCATATGCAGGTTTACATTGCGGGGAAATCACCGGCATATTGGGATATCCATTCTTTTGCCGCTTCTTCAGTGCTGAGAACGCGTCCTTCTACAGCCTTGATTTGTTTGCGATAATGTTCGATATGACAAATTTGTTCGATCATTCTCAAGCGAAAAACTTCATTTGATCTTGTAAATTCGAGACCTATCTCGTATCCGTTTGTAGCCTTTTGACACCAAACTACCCAACCCTCAAGAAAGTTATTCCGCTTGACCAGCGGTATGCAAACTCGTACTTTTTGCAGTATATCGAGTGGCTGGGTTGATACAAACGATAGGCCACCCAAACTGACGTTTGTGAGTGTCGTATCATCATTATCATCCTCCACCCGATCCAGTTCGACCTGGATCGGCACATCGGAAGGATGGCGGATATATTTACGTACCGACTTACTTTTTGGCAATGGACACCAGCATTTTGTTGAGTTTCGCAACAAAACTGGCCGGATCCTCGAGTTGACCACCTTCGGCCAGTAATGCCTGATCGAATAATATATCAGACCAGTCGGCAAACTTCTTCTTGGATTTTTCACCATCGAGCTTTTTCACGATCGGGTGATCGGGATTGATTTCGAGAATCGGCTTCGAACTCGGCATGGCGTGCCCGGCTTCCTTGAGAAGTCGTTGCATGTGCATGGCCATATCCTGTTCATTGAGTACGATGCAGGCGGGCGAATCGGTAAGTCGATTGGTGACGCGCACCTCTTCAACCTTATCTTCGAGTGCTTTGTTCATGCGTTTTATCAATTTTTCGGAAGACTTCGCCTTTTCCTCGAGTTCTTTTTCAGACTCTTCATCTTTTCCCAGATCAAGTTCGCCCTTGGCGACCGATTGAATCTTCTTGCCTTCGTATTCGTTCAGGTGTGAAGTCAGCCATTCATCAACACGATCCGATAACAGTAATACCTCTATACCTTTCTTTTTGAAAATTTCGAGATGCGGGCTATTTTTCGCGGCTGAATGTGAATCGGCGGCTATGTAATAAATCTTGTCCTGACCTTCTTGCATACGGCCTATATAATCATCAAACGAAACTGATTGGGCTTCATCACCGGTATCAGTGGTTGCAAATCGCAACAATTTACCGATTTTATCCTTATTGCCAAAATCTTCGGCAGGCCCTTCTTTCAATACCTTGCCAAACTCATCCCAGAACTTTTGATATTTTTCGGGATCATTCTTCGCAATTTTTTCGAGCATACTCAACACTTTTTTGACCGAACCACTGCGAATGTTGTCGATTATTTTACTACCCTGTAAAATTTCGCGAGACACGTTCAGCGGTAGATCATTGGAATCGATTAAACCCCGCACGAAACGCAGGTAACGTGGCATCAGCTTTTCGGCATCTTCCATAATAAAGACACGTTGAACATAGAGTTTGACACCGTGTTTTGACTCGCGATCATAGAGGTCGAATGGTGCCCGCGCGGGAAGGTAAAGCAAAGAGGTATATTCGGTTGTACCTTCGACGCGATTGTGACTCCAGTCGATCGGGTCTTCGTAATCGTGTGCCACATGTTTGTAGAACTCTTTGTATTCCTCATCCTTGATATCGCCTTTGGCGCGCGTCCATAGTGCTGACGCCTGGTTGACGGTTTCCTCTTCTATCACAGTTTCGCCACCCTCTTCCTCGGGTTCGATGGTTTTATCCATCACCACGGGAAAGTCGATATGATCCGAATAGGAGGTGATAACTGATCGCAGTTTCCAGTCATTGAGAAAGTCGTCTTCGTTTTCGCGCAACTTCAATGTGATCTCGGTACCACGCCCTGGCTTATCGATAGAACTGATGCCGTATTCACCTTTACCGGTCGAAATCCATTCCACACCATTTTCGGTCGAATCACCGGCCTTACGCGTTTTCAATGTAACTTCTTCAGCAACAATGAATGAGGAGTAAAATCCGACACCGAACTGACCGATTAAATTGGCATCGTTCTTTTCGTCTCCCGTTACCGATTCCAGAAAAGATTTTGTGCCTGACTTGGCGATTGTGCCAATATTGTCGATAACTTCCTCGCGCGTCATTCCGATACCATTATCCTTAACCGTAATCGTACGATTTTCCTTGTCATAACTGACTTTAATCTTTAACTCTATGTCGTCTTCGTACAGACTCGCATCCGACACTGCGGTAAAACGAAGTTTGTCGCAGGCATCCGAGCCATTTGAAATCAACTCGCGTAAAAATATATCCTTGTTCGAGTACAGAGAATGGATCATTAAGTCCAGCAATTGATTTACTTCTGTTTCGAAGCCGCGAGTTTCCGCATTGGCTGTTACGGTCATATCTATTTATCTCCAGAATAAAGGCTAATGTTAACGGCCTTAATATGTGGTCTGACAATAGTGATTCAAGTACTTAACAACGCAATGACAGCATTTACTAATTGAAAGTCTGAATGGGGAAAGTATTGTGTCATTATTTTTACAAGTGTCAGTTGCAGGAGGTTATAACGACAGTCTTCGAGAAGCCACTGAGGCGTCTTTTCTGTGGTGAAATGAATAGTTAAACCCAATCCACTCGCGTCAGGCATCGCTGAGTTCAACAGATGATTGTGCAGTTCTCACGATGGCGTTAATAATTCATCGGGAAATGTGTGGAAATCAGCTGGATAAGGAAATACAGGCTACCCCTGAGAGCAAAAATCACCGCTGCCTCCGGGTAAATTCGACGGCGTAAAAATAACAATCGAGTTTCCTTCCTCTTCGGTTTTATTATTGGATAGCAGTACCTCACATCTTCAATAGCGGTACGAGTTCAATCACCAAATATAATTCGATCATTTTATGAAAATAGACAGAATAAATTAGTCATGAGTCCTTTATACTGCGATATATTATAGCGAAGAGAACATGTAGTACCCTTATTTGAAACAGAGAGGACAAATAAATGAATATCCATGAAAGCATTCTAGGCACCATTGGTAATACCCCGGTGGTCAAAATTAACAAACTGGCGCCCGATCATGTCAACCTGTACGTTAAAATTGAAGCTTTTAATCCGATGGGCTCGGTCAAAGATCGACTCGCACTGGGCATTATCGAAGATGCCGAGAAAAGCGGTACTCTTAAGCCCGGACAAACCATAGTTGAAGCAACTAGCGGCAATACGGGCATCGGTCTGGCGATGGTCTGTGCACAAAAGGGATATCCTCTGGTGATTACAATGGCGGAAAGTTTCAGCGTCGAAAGGCGTAAACTCATGCGTTTTCTTGGTGCCAAAGTGGTATTAACGCCTGCACCACTAAAAGGTAGTGGCATGGTTCAGAAAGCACGTGAGTTGGCGGAAAAGCATGGCTGGTTTCTCACCCGCCAGTTTGAAAATGAAGCCAATGCGAATATGCACTCGAATACGACTGCGCCTGAAATTCTAAGCGCTTTCGATGGCATTAAGCTCGATTACTGGGTTACTGGATACGGCACCGGTGGCACTTTAAAGGGCGTTTCGCGCATCTTGAAGGAATCCAGTCCGGAGACCAAAATTGTGGTTTGCGAACCCGAAGCTGCGAGCTTGATCAACAGCGGTATCGAGCAAAAACAAAACGAGGACGGATCACCTGCGGAAAGTCACCCCGGATTCAATCCGCATCCCATCCAGGGCTGGACGCCGGATTTCATACCCAAGTTGGCCAGCGATTCTATTTCTTCTGAAAATATTGATCAGGTGCTTACGGTTAGTGGTCCGCGGGCATTTGAGTGTTCACGTAATCTGGCAACTCAGGAAGGCATCTTTGTTGGCGTCAGCGCCGGTGCTACACTCGCAGCCGGTCTGGAGGTCGCCAAATCGGCGCCGCAGGGAAGCAATATCCTGTGCATGTTACCGGATACTGGCGAGCGTTATTTATCGACACCGCTATTTGAGCATATCGATGCTGAAATGTCTGAGGAAGAAATACAGTTATCGGCATCAACGCCAGCCTGTCAGTTTGATTAACCCGGATCGGAAAATTACTGACTATTCTGATTCAGCCATAGCTGTTGAATATTATGGTTTAACAGCGAGCGCCGGGCGGGCTCCTGGGTAATCGCCAGCAAGCCCTGATAAATTCTGCGGGCGTCATCGACCAGCCCGGATTTCTGCAGGCTTTCGGCAGCATTAAATCGTGCAGTTTGCGCCCAGGGATCCATTGCCTCGGGATCGGGCAACATAGCCGATTGCAAATACAGAAGCGCGGCCTGGTTATATTTTTTTAACCCTTTGTAGGAATCGCCTATCCAGAAAAGAATCTCTCGATGCTGTCGCGCATCGACCCCAACCCGAAGTAAATGATTAAAGTGTTGAATCACTTCCTCATGCAAGTTTACCGATTGTAAATCGAACAAAACCTGGAGGATTTTATCAGTACGCTCGGCAGTCGGTTCTGTGTATTCGGAGATGAGCACCTGCATGATTTGATTGCTTTCTTTATAACGGCCACCGAGTACCAGCACGCGCGACTGTCGCAATAGCCAACTTTGCCGGTCCGTACCTTCTGGATACGTCGTCAGGCCAGACATCAATCGAGTAGCCTCCACTATATCGGCATTTTTTAACGCCAGATCAACCAGTTCATATCGCATCAGGGGTGGAATTCGAGAGGCATCCTTGAAGGCGTCACTGTGGTTAAATAGTTGATTGAGCAAATTTCGCTCTGGTTCTTCAATCTGTTTAAATGTTTGAAGATATCCATGCGCCGCTGGATTAATGATTTCGCTATCGTGACTTTTGGCCATTAACAAAGCAAACAATGATCGAGCTTTAATTGGCGTAGACCGGGCAGTGTTCTGGGCCACTTCCAACCAGCCTGCATCGTCACCTACCAATAATTCAGAGCGATTACCAACCAGGTCGGCATATTCCGCGTAGGCATGCCACAATCGATCGGTTTTATATTTGAATAATGGAATTGAAGAACCCGTTGGATTCTTGAAATATTGCTCAAGTGCAACCACACGATCAACAGGCGACATTTTCTCCGAGGCAAATATAGCGAGAGCCCACAATGTTGCCGACTCTTCAGAATTGGCATCCTGACTTGCCAGAGCTTTCTTGACCTGCTTCCATAAGTCATTTGCTGTTACCCGACCGGCATGAAACTTTGCCAGCAACGTGGTATAGCGGGCTTGCCAACTCTGTTGACCTTCAAGCACTTGTATCGCCTGATCATAACGCTGGGTTTGAACGAGTACCGTAGCCCGAAGTAGCAACCAGGACTCTTCTTTGCTATTAAAATCCTGGTCAAATCGTAACATTGCAATTCGTGCATCTTCAATACGACCATCCTTAAGATAGCTGGCAATAACGAGCCGCCGCCAGGTCTGATACTCATCCACTAAATCGGCATCATCCTGCCAGAGTTGATTTCGCAAAATATTCCGCGTGGTACCGGTTTGACCCAGTTCCATATAGGCTTTAGCCTTATAGGTGATGGCCTGATTTTTAAATTGGTCGGGAATGTCGATCGGCAGACCTTCCAGCCTTACCAGCAGGCGATCCCATTCTTGCCAACGCGAGAGAATCTTATATCGCTCCTGTTCCCAAAGTATCCATTCGTAAAGATCGGAATCAACACGCGGTTGCGCCTGATCGAGCATTTTTAGCGTGAGTGCGGGCGCACCGGCAGCAGAGATATGTTTTAGTACATCGAGACGTTGGTTAGCTTTGGCTATACTTAATCCCAAAAAGGTCAAAAATATAATTCGAAAAAACGACCGACAAACCATTGGTTATATACAATACTCAAGAAAAAAGACGTGATGCCGAGCATACACGCCTTTTCAGATAAATAACCAACTTCGAGAATCTGCTGATTAAAGTTTTTCCTTGATTCTCGCTGCCTTGCCGGTCAAACCACGTAAATAGTAGAGTTTGGCCTGACGAACTTTACCACGACGTTTGACTTTTATATCACCAATCATCGGGCTATGTGTCTGAAATACACGTTCAACGCCTTCGCCGTGTGAAATCTTGCGCACGGTAAAAGCCGAATTAATGCCACGATTGCGCTTGGCAATCACGACACCTTCAAACGCCTGTAATCGTTCGCGCGTACCCTCTTTAACTTTAACCTGTACAACGACGGTATCACCGGGTGAAAATGCAGGCACGTCAGTCTTTAACTGCTCTGCTTCGAGTTGTGCAATAATATTGCTCATGTCGCTTCCTCTAAAAAAGTCTGTCTTCAAATTCTACGAGTTTGCTTCAAACTCGTCGATAAAATCCTGCAATAAAGCTCTCTGTCGTACATCAAGCTTTATCGCCTCGAGTAACTCCGGGCGTCTTAGCCAGGTTCTACCCAATGACTGACGATCCCGCCAGGCCTTAATCTCTCGATGATTACCATTCATCAATACTTTCGGTACTTCAGCACCGTTAATGGTTTCCGGCCGCGTGTAATGTGGACAATCGAGCAGGCCCTCGCTAAACGAGTCCTGTTGTGCTGATTGCCAATGGCCGAGCGCTCCCGGTAACTGTCGTGCTATTGCATCGATACAGACCATAGCTGCCAGTTCACCACCGCTGATGACATAGTCTCCAATCGACCATTCCTCATCGACCTGCTGTTCAATGAGCCGCTCATCAATTCCTTCGTAGCGGCCGCTTAAAAATATCACCGATTCCACTTCGGTCTCCTTTGCCAACATCGCCTGTGACAACGGCCTCCCCTGGGGACTGAAATATATCAATCGACCGTTAGGGTTTTGCTCCCGTACCGCGCGGATCGTATCCTGCAATGGCTGTACCTTCATTAACATGCCAGGGCCACCCCCATAGGGTCGATCGTCCACTGTGCGGTGTTTGTCCAGAGTGTATTCTCTGGGATTCCAGCATTCAAGCTGGAGTAAATCCCTGTCTGCCGCGCGTCCTACCACGCCGCATTCAATCACCTGTTTTACCAGTTCCGGAAACAGCGTTATAACGTCAATTCGCATACCGATACGGTCAATAATCGGCTTGCCAGTCGACAACAATGCGTCGACCAGTTAAATCTACTTCTCTTACAATATCGTCAAGTACGAACGGAATTAACCTTTCGCGATCACCCTTAATGACCATAACATCGTTCGCACCAGTTTCGAGCATATCATCGACCCTGCCAAGTGCTTCAGCCCGTAAAGATTCGACTCGCATGCCGATCAATTCAGACCAGTAGTATTCGTCCTTCCCCAGTGCTGGTAACTGTTCAGACCATATGTAAATTTTGCTGCCGATTAGTTCGACTGCCGCCTCCCTGTTTTCGATACTGTCTATTTTTGCAAGTACCGAATTGCCTTGCAGGCGTCCTTCAACTTCCAGTTTCCGCGAGCCTCCACCCGTTTCTATCATCCATGGGCTATAAGTCAGAATATTTTCACGGGGATCGGTATTCGAAAATACCTTTAGCCAGCCTTTGAGTCCCTGCACACCCGCAATGTGCCCAACACAGATTTTATCGTTGCGTTGGCCCATATCGACCGGTCACGACAACTATGCCGCTTTGCTGGAAGCTTTAATCAGACTGGCAACACGTTCACTGGGCTGGGCTCCTTTCGATACCCAGTAGTCGATACGACCGCTATCCAGACTCAATTCTTCTTCCTGACCACAAGCCTTGGGGTTAAAGAACCCCACTCGCTCAATATATCGACCGTCTCTGGGTCTGCGGCTGTCGCTGACTACCACATGATAAAAGGGACGCCTTTTTGAGCCGCCGCGAGCCAAACGTATCGAAACCATAAATGAACCTCAAAATATCACCAGACAACAGAATTCCGCTGACCAAGCGGATCAGAAGACCGCGTATTGTACCTAAAAATGCTGGACTGTGAAGTCTGCAAAAGGCCTTTTTATGCCTTTTCTATACTAAAACTGCATTCCCGGAGGCATTTTACCTTTAAGGCCTCGTATCATGTTCGCCATACCGCCTTTGCTACCCATTTTTTTCATCATTTTCTGCATTTGCTTATGCTGTTTGAGCAATCGATTGACATCCTGTATTTGTGTGCCCGACCCGCCTGCAACACGCCGCTTTCGCGATCCATTGATAAGTTCGGGCTTGCGCCGCTCCTGCTGGGTCATCGAATCGATAATAGCGACCATGCGCTTCATCTGTTTGGTGTGCGCCGGGTTTTGCATAGCCTGCGCCATGCCGGCACCCATACCGGGCAGCTTGTCCATTAAACTGCCGAGTCCACCCATCTTATCCATTTGCATGAATTGATCGCGCAAATCTTCGAGATCAAATCCTTTACCTTTTTTTACCTTTTGTGCGAGCTTCTTGGCTTTTTCGTGATCGACCTTCTCGTGCGCCTGCTCCACCAGCGAAAGAATATCGCCCATGCCCAGAATACGCGAGGCCATACGATCCGGATGAAAGGCTTCGAGTTTGTCTGTTTTTTCACCCGATCCGATATATTTAATCGGCTTTCCAGTGATATGGCGAACCGACAATGCCGCGCCGCCACGTGCGTCACCATCCGTTTTGGTTAATACCACACCCGTTAATGGCAGTGTTTCTCCGAAGGCTTTAGCGGTATTTGCAGCATCTTGTCCAGTCATGCTATCGACCACGAACAGAGTTTCACTCGGTGTTACCGCATCGTGAATGGCTTTGATTTCGTCCATCATCTGCTGATCAATTGCCAGTCGACCAGCGGTATCCAGAATCAGCACGTCGGCATTTTGTTTTCGGGCAGCTTCTTGCGCGGCTCGCGAAATATCGACCGGTTTCTGCTTAATATCACTGGGGTAAAATATAGCCTCGACTTCATTCGCCAGCCTCTGCAGCTGATCGATAGCTGCGGGACGATAGATATCGGCACTGGCAACCATCACGCTTTTCTTTTCGACTTCAATCAGGCGCCTTGCTAATTTGGCTACGGTGGTGGTTTTACCTGCCCCCTGAAGTCCGGCCATTAATATGGTAACTGGCGGTTTCCGATCAAGTTCAATCGCATCATGCTGATGCCCCATTACTGCGACCAGTTCGTCGTTAACAACCTTCACCAGTGCCTGCCCCGGAGAAAGACTTCCAATCACTTCCTGTCCGAGCGCTTTTTCGCGCACATTATCGATAAAGTCCCGGACGACCGGTAATGCCACGTCGGCTTCGAGTAACGCCTGGCGAACTTCCCGCAAACTCTCTTTTATGTTGTCTTCGCTGAGTCGACCCTGACCACGGAGGGTTTTCAGGGTTTTCGAAAGTCGATCGGTTAAGTTTTCAAACATAGCTTAATCTCTGGCATCAAATAATCGCCAATAAAATAAAGCGCAAATTATAACAGTCGCATAGCCAGAATAAAGAGACCTTCGATCACTGATAGGAATACATTGGATATATTGACTGCTTAGAGACCCGTTCGCAAGACCAACTACAGTACATCCAGGCGATGTTGTTGAATCAATTTATTCAGTCAGTGCCTTAAAAGATCGCTTCAATGCTCCTGATCGACCTAGGCGGCCTGATCCGCGTATTTTCCTTTAATACCCTGGTAAGCTGATTTGATATGGTTTAAATCAGCCGCCATATCTCCGGTCGGTATAAAAGTCTTTAGGTAACCACCCTGTTTTTTTTGGAAATCGAGATACCCCAAAACGATCGGTACTCTTGCCCCCAAAGCGATATGATAAAAACCGGTCCTCCATCTTTGCACATGAGACCTGTTTCCTTCAGGGGCAATGATAAGGATCAATTCACTTGACTGATTGAATGCGTTAATCGTTTGCTGAACACGATTCTCGGAATGGTGAAGATTGATCGGTATCCCACCCAACCATTTCATTAGCGGACCGAATGGCCTTAGGAACAGGCTACTCTTGCCCATCCAGTAAACTTTCAGACGACATATTAAACTAACCGCTATGGTTAACGGAAAATCCCAATTACTAGTATGCGGATATGCGATAACCACAAATTTGGGCTCTTCTAACGGTGGCCTGCCTACAACCCGCCAGCCGGTTAAACGCAACCCAAGCCAGGCGACACCATAAAAAATCGGCATTACCAGCGGCGAATTAAACAGTGTGTGGCGATACATGGCAGCTGGCTATAGCTTAAAGATTTCACTACCACGCAAATACTGCACATTGAATTCAGGCATTGCTTTTACGCATTCGCGATAAATCAACTCTTCCTCACCGGGCTTGAAATGTGTTAGCCAGACGTCCGGGCGATGTTTTAATTTAGCGATATCTTCACCCAGCAAGCTTGGGCAGTAGTGTTTTGAGAGCTTACTGATATCTATATCATTATTTGAAAACGCCGTTTCAACAAATAGTAAATCGATAGCATCGTAACCATTCAGCACCTCCCACAACCCGTCATTGGTCGTGGTATCGCCACTAAATGCCACCGTACCTTTTTGTCCCTGAACACAATATCCTGCCCCGGGGACCGTATGATTAACCGGAATCATTTCGAATTCGCGCGAACGAATGGTTAACTTGTCACCCGGTTGCATAACTCTGAATTGTAGCGAAGGTCTTTCCGGTGTCGGTAGTTCTGAAAAATCCGGCCAGATTGTCCAGTTGAAAACATGCTCTTTTAACGCCGCTATGGTTTCCTCCAGTGCATGCACAACAATTGGTTCATCATGAACCCCATACATTGTGTCGGCCAGAAGGGGTAATCCGGCAATATGATCCATATGCGAGTGAGTTAGGAATATGTGCCGTATCCCTGTCATCTGATTCAAGGGTAAATCACCAAGCCCCGTACCGGTATCAATCAGGACATCATCATCGATTAAAAAAGAAGTGGTTCGAAGATTTGCACCTATACCACCGGACCAACCTAATATTTTTATCTGCATGATTCTAAATTATGATATTTTCATTATTTGATTTGAACTCCAGTAGCGTTATATCAAATTAGACGGTAATAATCTTGATGTAACGTTCAAATTGTTGGAAAAAGCCGCCACTATGACTAGTGCCAGCGAAACCATTTTCAGTTACACTTCGCTATCTGAGCCATTGACCAAAGACGATGTATCCCATCATAGCCAGTGTTATTGCTACAGTTTTTTACTGTCTGTCTGCCCTTCTCATTTTCAAACAAATGGATCAATCCAATCGACAACGCTGGGTTGCGTTATTACCCGCATTGGTAGCCACTCTAATACAGTCAATACTATTGAACTATTTAATTTACCAGCCAGATGGCTTGAATTTGAATTTTTTTATGGCCTTTTTTCTAATCAGCTGGTTAATTTCAATACAAATATTGCTGAGTGCTTATTTTATTCGGATCGAAAGTCTGGGTATAGCGGTTTTTCCTATCTGCGGTCTTGCCAGTATATTTGCCAGCCTCGACTTTCCCACCCAACTCATCGCGACAGGTAATAATGCCATTCAGAGTCACATAATGATTTCAGTCGTGGCCTATAGTCTCATCACCTTAGGTGCCTTTCAGGCCAGTCTGCTGGCTTATCAGGATCACGCAATACGTTCCCATCATCCTGGCGGACTCATTCGATTTCTACCACCAATAAATGACATGGAATCATTGTTGTTTGTGTTTTTGGGGTTTGGCTTTGCCTGCCTGAGCATGTCCCTCGTCAGTGGATTTTTCTTTCTCGAAGATATTTTCGCCCAGCATCTGGTTCACAAAACCATACTCTCGATAGTGGCCTGGTTTATCCTTGGCACGCTAATGTTCGGTCGCTTTAAATTCGGCTGGCGCGGTAAAACGGCTATCCGCTGGACTTTATCGTCCTTTCTATTTTTAATGCTGGCTTTTTTCGGAAGCAAACTCGTACTCGAATTTTTTATCCAATGAACCTTCTCATGGTTCCACTTTACTATCCTTGAGCGATTTCCCACTTTATTACCTGTTTATTACGCTGGTGGTTTTAGTAATGCTATCGGCTTTCTTCTCGGGTTCGGAAACCGGCTTGATGAGCCTGAATCGCTACCGGCTTAAACATCTGGCCGAAAAAAAACACGGTGGTGCACGCCGTGCACTCGAGTTGCTGGCAAATCCCGAAAAATTAATCAGCCTGATTCTGCTCGGCAACAACTTTATCAATATTCTGATAACTCAACTAGCCACTTATATTGGTTATAAAATTTACGGTGAAGCGGGTATTGCGATCGCAACCGGCGTTCTGACGCTGATATTACTGATATTTGCCGAGGTGACGCCTAAAACACTGGCCGCTACCAGGCCCGAGAAGTTCGCCTTTCCAGCCGCTTATGTTTACAAACCGTTGTCGCGTCTGATGTCGCCACTGGTGTCGATAATTAATTGGGTGGCGAAAATTATTCTATTGCCCTTCCAAATTACCCGCTATGCAGAGTCAGGTGACGCGTTAACCTCCGATGAGCTGCGGGTTGCCGTTTCAGAAACCAGTGGGCTAATCCCCGATTCGCATCGGGATATGCTGATCAGTATCCTGGATCTGGAGAAAGTCAGCGTTGATGACATTATGGTGCCTCGAAACGAAATCATCGGTATAGATCTGGAAGAAAACTGGAACGATACGCTTAAACAGATCACGAATTTATCTTATACCCGAATACCTATTTATTCTGATAACATCGATAATCTGATCGGCCTGGCACAGCTGCGTAAAATATTGCCACTTTTGATGAACAATGAATTTAATCCAGAAAGCCTCAAAGCAATTACGCGCTCCAGTTATTTCATTCCCGAAGGTACCCCCTTAACCACACAACTCATTAATTTTCGAAAAAATAAGCGCCGCATGGCCTTTGTTGTCGATGAATATGGTGATATCCAGGGTCTGGTAACGATCGAGGATATTCTGGAAGAAATTGTCGGTGAATTTACCACTGATCCCACGGCCTTACATCAGGATTTTTATAAAGACACGGATGGCAGTTACCTGATCGATGGTTCAACACACGTCCGTGTACTCAATCGAAACCTGAAAGTTAATTTACCGACCGAGGGGCCAAAAACGCTGAATGGCCTTATCCTCGAGCACATGGAATTCATCCCGCATTCGGGCACCAGCCTGAAGATTGCAGACTATCCGATTGAAGTTATGCAGGTTAAGAACAATATGATTAAAACGATTCGTTTAATGCCCATAGCTATCAAACCTAAACGACAGGTCGAGTTACCGCTGGATGGCTAAGGCACAATCCCAGTTCCAGTGTCGCGAATGTGCTATTCTGCTACCGAAATGGTCGGGGCAATGCCCCGATTGTAAAAGCTGGAATTGCGTAGAGGAATTACCGGCAATCACGCAACCGGGGAAAACTACTGCAAGCTGGTATGGCGGAGCGGGCAGTACATCAGCAGTCGTACTGGATCAGGTACCAACTTCGGATACGCCCCGCTTCACCAGCAAAATAGAAGAACTCGATCGAGTGCTCGGCAGCGGTCTGGTGCAGGGTTCGGTAATTTTGCTAGGCGGCGACCCCGGCATCGGAAAGTCTACCCTGCTATTGCAATGCCTGACACTGGTTAGCGAACAGCAGCCCGCATTATACGTAACCGGTGAAGAATCTCTCCAGCAGGTCAGTATGCGTGCGCAGAGACTCAGGTTGCCGAACCGGCATTTAAAATTATTGAGTTCGACCTGTGTAGAAGAGATCATTGCCGAGGCAAGCGGTAACAAACCGGCCGTCATGGTGATTGATTCAATTCAAACCATTTTCACCAATAGCCTACAATCCGCACCGGGCTCAGTTAGCCAGGTCCGGGAAAGTACCGCGATGCTGGTGCGGCTCGCCAAACTAAGCAATATTGCGATTTTTCTGGTTGGCCATGTCACCAAAGAAGGACAACTTGCCGGGCCGCGTGTGCTCGAACACATGGTCGATACCGTACTTTATTTTGAAGGCGATAACTCGACACGCTACCGGGTTATTCGCGCAGTTAAGAATCGCTTCGGAGCTATTAACGAACTGGGTATTTTTGCGATGACCGATGAAGGTCTGAAACAGGTCAGCAATCCGTCGGCAATTTTTCTGACGCATCACGACAAGCCAGTATCCGGCAGCATTATTATGGTGTCCCGTGAAGGCACTCGACCTTTCCTGGTTGAAATACAAGCGCTGGTTACAGAAAGTTACGGTGGTCATCCCCGCCGAATTAGTGTTGGCCTGGAATCCAATCGGCTGTCTATGTTACTTGCCATATTACAGCGCCACGGCGGTATACCGTTATTTGATCAGGATGTTTTTATCAACGCCGTCGGCGGCGTGCGTATCGCGGAAACCGGTGCTGATCTCGCGGTGATCCTGGCCATACTCTCCAGTTATCGCGACCTTCCAGTTAGCAATCGTTTTCTAGTATTCGGCGAAGTGGGATTATCCGGAGAAATTCGTCCCGTCCCCAATGGTGAAGATCGGCTGCGCGAGGCGGTAAAACACGGCTTCGAAACAGCGATCATCCCGAAAGCGAACATGCCCAAACGCGATAATTTTAAAACCCTGCGATTAATACCGGTCAATCATTTGGCTGATACGCTGGATGCTTTATAATCCCGCCGCAATATCGACTCGTCAACCATCTGAGCAGCAACATGCCGAAAAATAATGACCAATTGAAGGACTTTGAAAAATCGTTGTCACAACTTGAAAAAATCGTCAATCGCATGGAAGGCGGTGATCTCGGGCTTGAAGAGTCGCTCAATCAGTTTGAAAAAGGTATCGAACTAGCGAAGAGTTGCCAGGACACATTGAGCAATGCCGAATTACGCGTCGAGCAGCTCATAGAGAAAAACGGACTACAGCAAACCATGCCTTTCGAAGACTTCGATGAAGATTAACAAAGAGACTTTCGAATCATTACTTGAAGACTACCAGCAACGTGTCAATCATGCACTTCACCACTGGTTACCCATCGAGTCTGTTAATCCAATAAAATTACATAAAGCGATGCGATATGCGGTCCTGGCGCCGGGTAAGCGTGTGCGCCCAGTGCTGGTTTATGCGACAGCTGCGGCTCTGGGGATTCATCTAGAACGGGTTGATGGGCTGGCTGCGGCTGTTGAAATGATTCATGCCTATTCTCTGATCCACGATGATCTACCCGCTATGGACGATGACAATTTACGCCGTGGTCGACCAACCTGTCATATAGAATTTGACGAAGCAACAGCCATCCTGGCTGGTGATGCATTGCAGGCCCTGGCATTTTATGTGATTAGCCACGATAAAAATATGATCAGGGACAGTCGTGCGCGCCTGAAAATGGTTGAAAAGCTATCTTTGTTTTCGGGTTCCAGGGGCATGGCAGGCGGGCAGGCTATAGATCTTGCCGCAGTCGGCCAACCTCTCAACATTACCGAGCTGGAAACCATGCATATTCATAAAACCGGCGCACTAATTCGAACCTGCGTGCAATTCGCTGCATTGAGTGCCGGCGATTTAGGCGACGAAAAATTTAAGGCCCTCGACAGCTACGCTAAAGCGATAGGTTTATCTTTTCAGGTACAGGATGATATCCTCGACGTTACTGGTAATACAGAAACTCTCGGCAAACCTCAGGGCTCCGATATAAAACACAACAAACCAACATTCCCTTCAATTATCGGATTACACGCTTCACGCGAGAAAGCGGCGGAGTTGCATCGCCAAGCTTTGCATTCTCTATCGATATTTAATGAGGAAGCCGACATTTTGAGGTATATTTCTGCCTGGTTTGTAGAGCGCACTCACTAGCATCTTATGACATCAGATCTTTTCCCGTTACTGAACACAATCCATTCGCCAACGGATTTACGTTCACTTGATGAGGGCCAGTTACCACAGCTGGCTGATGAGCTGCGTGCATTTCTAATTCAAAGCCTGTCTAAAACGGGTGGACATCTTGCATCGGGTCTGGGTTCGGTCGAAATTACTATCGCCCTGCATTATTTATTTGATACACCAAACGACCGACTGATCTGGGACGTTGGTCATCAATGTTATCCGCATAAAATTCTCACAGGTCGACGCGACCAAATGCCGATGTTGCGACAGAAAGGCGGCCTCTCCGGATTTCCGAAAATAACCGAGTCAGAATATGACCATTTTGGAGCGGGTCATTCCAGCACCTCAATTAGCGCCGCACTGGGCATGGCGATAGCCGCCAAGGCCCGTAATGAGGATCGTAAAACCATTGCAGTTATCGGCGACGGCGGCATGACCGCTGGTATGGCTTATGAAGCACTAAATCATGGCGGATGTATCGACACCGACTTACTCGTCATCTTAAACGATAACGAAATGTCCATATCGCCAAATGTCGGTGCCATGTCTAAATATTTGTCACGCATCTGGTCGGGAAAATTTTATTCCAATATGCGGGCCGGTAGTAAAAAAGTTTTACAGCAAATACCTTCGGCCTGGGAGCTTGCCAGACGAGCAGAAGAACACGTCAAGGGTATGATAGTACCCGGCACCCTTTTTGAAGAATTGGGTTTTTCCTATTATGGTCCGATAGACGGACATAATCTTCAAGATATCATTCCATTGATTAAAAACATGCAGCATCTGTCCAGCCCGCGACTACTTCATATCGTCACTCAAAAGGGTAAAGGATATGAACCAGCCGAGGCCGATGCCTGTAAATTTCATGGTGTGGGTCCGTACAATGCTGAAACCGGGGAGGTCGCTTCGACGAGTAAACCCGGTATGCAGTCTTATACCCAGATCTTTTCCGACTGGTTAGTACAAAAAGGCGAAGAAGAGCCTTTACTCCATGCAATCACACCGGCGATGAGAGAGGGGTCCGGCCTGGTTCAATTTTCCGAAGTGTTACCAAATCGGTACCATGATGTCGGTATTGCCGAGCAACATTCGGTTACTCTTGCTGCAGGCATGGCACAGGAGGGATTAAAACCAGTCGTTGCAATTTATTCTACCTTTCTACAACGCGCCTACGACCAATTTATTCACGATGTGGCCATCCAGGGACTCGATGTTACTTTTGCAGTCGATCGCGCCGGCATTGTTGGTGCCGATGGGGCTACTCATAGCGGCAACTTCGATATTGCTTATTGCCGTAGTATTCCCGGTGTCATACTGCTGGCCCCCGCCAATGGCAAGGATATGTTTGAGCTACTAAATACCGCTTATCAATACCCGGGGCCCGCACTGGTTCGCTATCCACGCGATAATACCGAAAAACCTGATCGAGTCGATACAGAAAAAACGGCCCAACTTGGTAAAGCAGTGGTGATACGAGAGGGTAAGCATACCGCTTTGCTTGTCTTCGGGACACAGCTCGATATTGCCGCTGAAATCGCAGCATCTCTTGACCTTACGCTTGTTAACATGCGCTTTATCAAGCCACTTGACGAGACACTTATCGATACTCTGGCCTCCGACCATGAAAACCTGGTGACACTAGAAGACGGTTGCATCCTGGGTGGCGCAGGCAGTGCAGTACTGGAATATCTGAATTCAAAACGAATAATGAACCCCTGTTTAATTCTGGGACTTTCCGATCGGTTTCCCTCCCAGGGCAGTCGTCAACAGGTACTTGAAGAATATGGACTCGACAAAGCCGGAATCGAACAATCTATACGAAATTTTATATAGCAATTATCTATAATGATAGGCGAGCGATGACAATTAAGCACGTTTACCCGTTATTTGTTGGCGTCCACTTTCTTATTCACATACAATTACTCGCGATGTGACCTGATAATAGGTTGCAGGTTTCCTTATTATTACTGAGTAAGTAGTTATGTCTGATTTAGTATCTGGCACGGTTAAATGGTTTAACGACGCAAAAGGGTATGGATTTATTTCCCAGGAAGGCGGTAAAGATGTTTTCGTCCATTTTAGTGCTATTCAAGGCGAAGGTCATAAAACTTTGCAGCAGGGACAGGCAGTAACCATGAAAGTAACTGACGGTGCAAAAGGCCCTCAAGCTGAAGATGTTTCACCCGCCTGAATAAGGCGAAAAAACGTTCAGTTACCGGATAGTTTTTTGATCCGGAATATACGCAGAGCAGTGGTCTCCCCGCTGCCACATACACAGTTCTGGAATAATATTTGGGACCAGAACCTGACCGAGTGCGGTTTGCAAAAAGTAATCTTCCATTTATCCCAATCGAATACCTCAACTTTTTCCATTACACTAACACAAATTAATTTAGTTCCTGAGTGCTTACTGGCTATTTGCCTATCCAGTGCACCTCAGTATAATAACCAACCATTTTACTCGGTTAAAGGCGTCCTGGCCTGCCTCGCATGTCAAACTTTAAAAACTGCCAGTCCAGTGCGTTACCGGCTATACGAAACATAAGTTGCGCGGAGATTAAACTATGAACCACTCCATCAGCCCGGATGTTGTTATACCTGATATCCAGGGTTCGAAAGATACCCGCAAGCTTGCCATTAACAAGGTTGGTATCAAGGATATACGTCATCCGGTTATCGTCAAAGATCGCTCCGAGGGTGTACAACATACCATTGCTACCTTTGATATGTATGTGTTTCTGCCGCATCAGTTTAAAGGCACACACATGTCACGCTTCGTTAAAATTTTAAATGACCATGAAAAAGAAATTACGTTCTCTTCTTTCAATGGCATGTTAACCGAAATGGCCGATTTGCTCGAAGCAAAATCAGGGAATATCGAGATGCGCTTCCCTTACTTCGTCGAAAAAAAGGCGCCGGTTTCGGGAGTGCGATCGCTGCTCGATTACGATGTGACATTTATCGGAGAGATTGACGAGGGCTTGACCTCAACACGAGTCAAGATTCAAATACCTGTCACCAGCCTGTGTCCGTGCTCAAAGTCTATATCCGATTATGGCGCGCATAATCAGCGTTCCCATGTTACCGTCAACGCGAAAACCAGTGGGTTTTTCTGGCTGGAAGAAATTATCGACATCGTCGAGAAACAGGCTTCATGTCAGCTTTACGGTTTATTGAAACGGCCGGATGAGAAATTTGTCACTGAGCGTGCATATGACAATCCCAAGTTTGTTGAAGATATGGTGCGGGATATAGCCGGTGAATTGAACAAAGACGAGCGTATCCGTCAGTATGTACTGGAGTCGGAGAATTTTGAGTCGATTCATAACCATTCTGCATATGCCATGATTGAGTACGATAAAGATCGACAACTATAGAGATTCACCAATCTTCCAAGGCCCGTTTAGCGATTTCATTAGCGGGTCTTGCGATAAGACCTGCCTGGTTAATCGAAATATTAAAGGCAGCAGCATGTTGCAGCGGCAAAAATACGGCCTGACCATAATAGGCATCTATAAAGGGTAAATTCGATTTCATCAGACGTTTCAATTCCCAGAGATTAAGACCCCTCTCTTTAGTTGACAGATCGAGTACCGACGGTAACTCGCTACCCGCCTGCTCGATACTACGATACCGACCACTTAAACGATCCAGTTTATAATAGCTATCGAGACCCATTATATTAGCCCAGCCCTGCCATTTTAGGATCCTGGCCTCGAGACGCCATTCATCTCCCTTAATTAAGGACACCTGACTTATTCGATCCAGTCCGGGATCAAGATAGTCGAGTTTTATTTCAAATCGTTGATCTGCTATTTGCACCATTGACAAGCGAACGATATCTCGTTCGTAGGTCAGACGTTGATAAGTTGTTAGATTCGAGAGAATCAACAGCAGGAAAAACAGGCCTGCAAAGGCAAATAAAATCGGTACAGCATAGAGACTCGCCCGCATCCACTTATGCGCTTTGATACGGCTCCAACCGCGCAGTGTCAGTACAACAAAAAGAATGGCCAGAATGACGCAAATAATACTTAGCCAGCTCATCGGTATAATCTACTCCCGATAGTAGAATGCAATGAACGGGCAGTTTATTGCCTAAATTGCTAACCAGCCAAATCCGAATTTCTGATCGGCCAGTATCGGAATCGGTAAGTTATCCAACTGCCGAAGTTTTTCAGCTACCAGTTCGTGCGAGTTATTATTTTCTGAAATATGCCCGGCTACCAAACAACCAAGCTGACTGGTATTAATACTATGCAATAACGAAACCGACTGGTCATTGGAAAGGTGCCCTAGGTCACCTGATACCCGCTGCTTGATAGCATAGGGATAAGGACCCTGATCCAGCATCATCTGGTCGTAATTAAATTCCAGCATAAGTCCGTCGAGTTGTTTATAAGCATCAGTAATATGACAGGTTATATGTCCGGTATCGGTTAGTATGCCCAGTTTTTTACCCTGGCGATCCCGAAAAATAAACTGCACCGGTTCGCCGGCATCGTGAGGCACAGTCACCGGTAGCACCTCCAGATCGCCTATCGAAACCGACCGACCACCACGAAGGCTAAAGTATTCGAAATCTTTATCGAATGCCGATCGTGCCGTGCCACGAGTCGTCCACACTGGAATGTCGTAACTGGTAGCGAGACGAATAACGCCACCACTGTGGTCTGAATGCTCGTGCGTAACCAGAATAGCATCAATATTTTCCGGCAATATCTCGAGCCGCTGGAGCCTTTCTCGAAACTGCTTTAAAGAGAATCCACAATCGACAAGAATCGTTGTCGACTCATTCCTGACAAGCGTCGCATTACCTTTACTACCACTACCCAACGAGGCCAGTTGCATACCGAACTACTTCAGTTGCTCAAAGAGCATGGTAAGAAATTCTATACCTTCTGCTGATTCTTCCACTTCACCATCGGGTGTTTCAATGCTGATCCGTGTCAATTCATGCGTTTCTTCCGACACGACGAGAACAACTTCCTTTTGCCCCAGTTTAGATTCGCTGGATGAAAATATTGACAAGAGACCGCTGGCCTCCTCCTGTGTCTCATAGGCTGTTTTAACGAATACAATGCCGTCCCCCGAAAAACCATTATTCGGATTGCTCGAAACCACTTCGATATCAAGACGGTCAAGCTCGTGTAACAGTCGATTCCAGGTTAGTTGCTGAACAGATCTCACCAGTAAAAAAGTTTCATTTTTAGAGTTATCTGTATGAATAGAAGCCCTTGGCGCAAATAATCTTGCCTTGGCAATCTGCTCATCGACGTTCGCCTGTTCAAGTCCAAGGTAAACCATCAATCGAGAAAGCATCTCGATTTCGAGTTCTGGATCGGGTGCTATGAAAGCCCAGTCATTCGGATCAGCATCATCGGTTTTCCTGATATCGGGCTTTTGTTTATATTGCATGCCATGATGCGAAACATAAATTTGCGTCGCATCGATATCCGAATCCCTGGCAATTCGGGTACGGAACTGATCCTGCCTGGCTGATAAATCGTTACTCGAAAACAACCATGCGATAAATCCTTGTTCCTGGCCAGATGCGCCTTCCTCCTTTAATATCCATTCAGTTTGCATGATGCCAATCGCTGGTTCATCAATATCCAGGGCATAGCCCTCTGCAGCCCAGAAACTTTTTATCGATTGATACAGGCTCTCGGTATCACCATTGACGGATAACCAATAAAAATCAGCGCTACCTTCAAGCTTTAATGACTCGACCTGCGCCAGTACAGGAATTTTATTCAGCGTTTCACCAAGACCACTGGAAATATTAGGTGGTATGACAAACTTGTCGTTGATTTCTGTCCGGGTTAGATCGGGTGGAATTTCAAGGTTCGTAGATGTGCGGCTATCGAGATATCTTAAATCGGGACCAGAGCTGCAGGCTATCAATCCCGCCAGTGCCACAGGGATGAGTAGAATATTTTTCACAAAGCACCACTGGCAATCATTGCCTGGCGTAACCCGGGTTGGTATTTCTCCGCTAGTACGGTTAGCGGCAGTCGCATATTAACTTCACCGAAACCCATTTGTGAAACAGCCCACTTAACCGGAATCGGGTTTGATTCCGAAAACAATAATCGGTGTAAATCAGCAATTTCGGCATCCACCGATCTGGCCTCAGCCTCTTTGCCTTCATAGGCCAAGCGGCACATCTCGGCCATCTTGGCGGGTACGACGTTGGCAGTCACCGAAATTGCACCATGACCGCCGTTCAAAATAAAATCACAGGTGGTTGAGTCATCACCGGTCAATAGTGCAAAATTATCGTCGACTAATCGTTTAATATCGGCCAGCCGCTGCATGCTGCCGGTAGCCTCCTTGATACCGATAATGTTTGGCACCTTAGCGAGCTCACCAACTGCCTCAGCCTGCATATCACAAGCCGTTCGACCGGGCACATTGTACAAAATCTGAGGAATATCAACAGCTTTGGCGATTTCCTGGTGATGTAAAATCAACCCTAGTTGGGTCGGCTTATTATAGTAAGGCGTTACCAACAGGCAGGCCTCGGCACCGACCCGGTGGGCACACCGGGTTAAGTCAATGGCTTCGCTGGTCGAATTGGCCCCGGTCCCGGCAATCATCGGCAGACGTCCACCGATGATTTCGTAGCTTCGTTTTAACAATTCTTGATGTTCCTTATGGCTTAAGGTAGCGGACTCGCCACTAGTGCCGGCAATAACAAGTCCATTGGTTCCCTGTTCGACATGAAAATCAATCAAAGCTTCGAGCTGAGTATAGTCAACAGCGCCGTCGCCTAACATAGGCGTTACTAACGCCACTAAACTACCTTTGAACATTCGGCACCTCTTAAGCTACCTAAATTTGCGATATTTGGCGTATGTTATAAAGACTGATATCAATGTACAAGCACTAGTCTTTAACCACCAAAGATAGTGGACAAGTTTAACTGAGTGAAGTTACTAACCAACGATGTGAATGTGATTATATTGATTCTTCTTCAACTATCTTATGGCTGGGCCAGGCCTTCAATATAGCCTGTATCAGGGTCGCCAGCGGAATTGCAAAAAACACTCCCCATACCCCCCAGAGACTGCCAAAAAATACTACCGCGACAATAATGGCCAAGGGATGTAAATTGACTACCTCGGAAAATAACAGCGGCACCAGTAAGTTGCCATCGAGAAACTGAATTACCCCATAGGCCGCCATCAGGTAACCAAATTCAGATGTCGCGCCCCATTGGAAAAAAGCAATTAACGCTACCGGTATGGTGACAACAGTGGCGCCAACATAAGGGATAATTACCGACAGTCCTACCAGCAGGCTCAATAACAGGGCGTAATTCATATCCATCACGATAAATGTAATATAGGTGGCGATCCAGACGACTAAAACTTCGATAAACTTACCACGAACGTAACTGGCAATTTTTATATCAAGTTCCGCCCAGACCTGGGCAATCAATCGGCGCTCATTAGGCAGAAAATATGCCAGCCAGCCCAAAATCGTCTCTTTGTCCTTGAGAAAGAAAAACACCATTAACGGCATCAATATCAAATAGACAAAAAATGTAATTACACCGACAACCGAATCCAGAGACAAACTGACAACCCGCTGCCCAAGCGATCCCAACTCCTTACGTACAAAAGTAAATATTTGCTGCACCTGCTCTACCGACACATAGTCAGGATATCGATCGGGCAATTGCGACAACATCAATTGGCCCTTACCGATCATATTCGGTAATTCTCTGATTAACTCTGTGACCTGTCGGGATAGTAAAGGCAGTAATACGAATAATGTCAGCAATATCGCAGTTAATATTATGGCTGTTACGATACTGGCGCCAATAGTTCGATTCAATCGAAGTCGAACGACAAAGCCTTCAAACAAATAAGCAATGATAATGCCGATCAATATCGGCATTAAATGCGCATTCATAACCACGATCAGCAATGCGCCGAAAATCAAAATAAAAGCAAACATCACCGTCTGTGGATCGGTGAAATATCGCTGATACCATTGTTTTAAAATACTGATCATTTTTGGCGGTATTCTTCATAGCGGGACAGGAACAGGGCTTCCAATTCATCGATTACCAGATGCGCTTCACGCCCTTGAAGCAGGTGCTGCCCCATCAAGGCAGATGCCTTGTTGAGCAAAGTATCAGTATCCAGCATTTGATAGGTTTGTTTCAATCGTTTTATTGCACTGACCACACTTTCTTCCGCAGGTCTTTCGATTAGCTGTGGTTCGAGTTTTTGACGTTCAGGCGCTTTGTACGGATGCTGATCGAGCAGATAACTTGCAAATTCGATTACCGACTGCTGATGCGACGGTGATAATTGATCGAACACCGATTCCAGTTGTTTAAATTTCAAAATCACGTCAGGATTTGACCAATTTATCCTGGTCTAACGTTTTTTCGCGCAGTAAGTCTGGGCAAATTCAAGCAATTCTTCCATCACTCGAACTCGAAACTTCTGACGCTGACGGACAAACGAAAAAGGCCGGCTCAATGGCGGATCGAGCTGCAATTCCGCCAGGGTATTGAGCTTCAGTTCTTTATCAATAGTTGAACGCGACAATATTGAAATACCCATTCCGGCTTCTACAACACCTTTAAGAGCTTCCGGGCTACCAAGTTCCAGGCAGAAATTCATTTCCTCCGCGGTTACGCCTTCATGTGCCAGGTACTGCATAATTACCTCACGTGTACCCGAACCTTCCTCTCGGCAAACAAACGGATATTCCTTGATATCCTTCGCGTTTACCTTGCCACCTCTTTTAACCAGATCGTGCTCCGGTGCTGCAACCACCACAAGATGATCTTCATGGCAGATTTCAACAATAAGATTTTTATTACTGACTGGCGCTTCAACGACGCCCAGATCGATCACATTATGTTCGACCATCGAAACAACACCATCTGTGTTCGACACCTTGAGTCGAAGACTAATATCTGGATAACGATTCTTAAATTCACCGAGCAGAGACGGCAGCATGTATTCAGCAATCGTCGTACTCGCGCCGATGGTCAAAGCGCCACTAATTTCCCCGGTTAGATCGCGCACCGAATTCTCCATTTCGGCATACAAATCAAAGATACGTTCGGCGAACTCAGACACCTTATCCCCAGCCGCTGTCAAATTAACCTTATTGTGTGTTCGGTCAAACAGACGGGTATTGAAGTATTCTTCGAGTTGACGAACCTGAAATGTCACCGCCGGTTGGGTCATATGTAACGCTTCAGCCGCCTTGGTAAAACTCAGCAGTTTAGCAACGGTATGAAATACTTTTAGACGTCTGTCGCTCATGATTGGGAGGACTCGCGGTTGATAGACCCGAATTATATATGGATTCTATGAATTACTACAGTGTGTATAAATGGTATTAATGGATATGCAATTTTTTTTATCGGGTTTCAGGCGAGTTTATCGGTTTTTGCTTTAGACCAATAACAGACTACAATCTATAAAGTGTTTCATATTCAATGTTTTCAATTAGTAAATGACCGATTATAGAATTAGTTTACGCAAATAAGACGTTGGTTGAAGGCGCTGCCATCCAATAAACTCTGTAATACCTGAAACTCAGCGGGCAAAACGCCAAAAAACCTCTCATAATAATTGATGACAGTTTTAAGTTTCACTCGTAAACTACGATTATTGTTGCAAATATTAAGGATAAACATGCGGTATTTGATCTACCTTTCTTTTATAGTTTCGATCTCTCTTAATGCCGGAGGTATCCATAAATGGGTTGATGAAGATGGTAATGTGTATTATGGCGATGCACCCCCCGTTACTGTCCAAAGCAAAGAAGTCAGGGTGATCGGTGCACCCAGTGATCCTGGCAAGGCCTTACCTCGACTCGGCACTGGCAACGAATCAGCGCCTGAATCAGATTCTGCTTCAAATTCCACCGCAGATAAATCCGATCCATCTACCGTACCGGAAGACCAGGCTAAAATTGCCTGTGACCTAGCTAAAAAGGATTTGAAGGTGATAAAGCGTAGTAATCGCATCAAACTGCAATCTGCTGACGGTAGCTCGCGTTTTATGACGACCGAGGAGATTGCTGAGCGCCGTAAAAATGCAGAAAAAGATGTCAAGTATTTCTGCAAATAATTTAGCATATTGACCACTCTGATTTGGAAATAAATTTAGTTAAATTTCGTAGCCACTCTCGCTTATAATAGTCGATTTCGAGTACCCGGTGTTTGGGTATTTAATTAATCTCAGTGCGGTTAAAAATTTTTATGAAAGCTTCCTGCTTCCACCTGTTCACCCTGAAAGAAACCCCGGTTGACGCTGAAATTATCAGCCACCAGCTCATGTTACGTGCAGGGTTAATCCGCCGATTGACTTCCGGCATTTATAGTTGGATGCCACTAGGTCTACGAATTTTACGCAAAGTCGAAGCAATCGTTCGCGAGGAAATGAATAAATCCGGCGGCATGGAGTTGCTCATGCCTTCAGTACAACCGGCTGAGTTGTGGCAGGAATCGGGACGCTGGGATCAGTTCGGCCCTGAGCTATTACGCTTCCGCGACCGCCACCAACGCAATTGCTGTCTGGGCCCGACCCATGAAGAGGTTATTGCTGATATATTTCGTCGCGATATTAAAAGTTATAAACAGCTACCGGTCAATTTTTACCAAATTCAAACCAAGTTCCGCGACGAAATAAGGCCGCGATTCGGAATTATGCGTTCACGTGAGTTTATCATGAAAGATGCCTATTCGTTTCATGTTGGCCAGGAATCATTACAACAGACTTACGATCTTATGTACCAGACCTACAGCAATATTTTCGATCGGTTTGGTCTGGCATATCGAGCAGTTAGTGCCGACTCAGGATCGATAGGCGGCAGTACATCGCATGAATTCCATGTTTTAGCCGATTCCGGTGAAGACGCTATTGCGTTTTCAGATGCCAGTGATTTTGCCGCTAATGTAGAAATGGCCAGGGCCATGCCGCATGAAAAGTCTCGCGATGTCGCTTCTGCAGCGATGGAAATCATAGATACACCGGGACTTTATACTATCGAAGATCTGGCAAATAATCTGAATGTCGATATTCACAAATGCATGAAAACGTTAATCGTAGATTCGAACAATGATGGCCTGGTCGCTCTGGTATTACGTGGTGATCATGAATTAAACCTGGTGAAAGCGGAAAAACTGGACGGTGTAGCCAGTCCCTTGAAATTTGCTGAAAAGGAAAAGATAAAATCCATTCTAGGCAGCGATATCGGCTCTCTCGGACCCGTCAATATTGGAATTCCGACCTATGTGGACATCTCGGCCGCAATGATTGGCGATTTTATTTGTGGTGCAAATGCTAATGACAAGCATCTGATCAATGTCAACTGGGGACGCGATTGCGACGAACCCGATGTGGCTGATATCCGCAGTGTGGTTAGTGGCGATCCTAGCCCAGATGGTAAAGGCAATTTAAGAATTTTACGCGGTATAGAAGTGGGCCATATTTTTCAACTGGGTGAAAAATATAGCGAGGCTATGCAGGCCAATGTATTAGACGAAAACGGAAAATCCGTGGTGACCACGATGGGATGTTATGGCATAGGTATTACACGGGTAGTAGCGGCGGCAATTGAACAGAACAACGACGAAAACGGAATCTACTGGCCAGCCGCCTTAGCACCTTTCCAACTGGTTATTTGTCCGCTGAATTATAATAAGTCCAATCAAGTAAGGGAGGCTGCCGATAAACTTTACCACCACTGTTTGCAGCTAGGCTTCGAGGTACTGCTTGACGACCGCCCATTACGGCCGGGGGTTATGTTCTCAGACATGGAACTAATCGGCATACCTCATCGTATTGTACTGAGCGACCGTGGCCTCAAAGCGGATGAATTCGAAGACAAGGAACGCCGCGACGAATCATCGCAAAACAGACCTTTGTCTGAATTGCCCGATTTTTTGAATGAACTGCTTGCTCAGGAATGCGAGACTGCCTGAGCAAACAATTTGGGCAGCAATTTATGGCCCCGTTGATAGCCTGCCTGATCAGTATTTCCGCCTACGCCGGTAATAGCACCGAATACGATCCAAAGCTCCGTCAGTTATTACAAGAAGCCATTCAGTCTAACACTGATTTTGAAGATCGATTTGCGGCAGAAGTCTGGCTGGTCGATATGTCAACCCGTTTAAAAAAATTCGTCGGAAATCCCGAAACACGAATTGTTATACTCAAACAGGTTCATTACGAGGCTAACCGAGTCAACATAGCCCCGGAATTGGTGCTTGCCGTTATTGAAGTTGAAAGCGCTTTTGATGAATTTGCTATTTCGGTTTCCGGCGCCCGTGGATTAATGCAGGTTATGCCCTTCTGGCTCGATGAAATCGGGGTGTCCGATAAAAATCTGTTTAAGATACGCACCAATCTCCGTATGGGCTGTACAATATTACGTTACTATCTGGATATCGAAACGGGTAATTTAACCCGGGCGCTGGCACGATATAATGGGAGTTTGGGTAAATATAACTACCCAAACAAAGTGTTAAAGGCGCTTAATACTCGGTGGTTTCAGCAGTGAAATTTAGCTATTGTATCGCGGAGGGGCGACTTTTAGTACTTCTTCGATAGTCGTAAGACCTTTGGCAATTTTTTGTGCCCCGGCCAGATTCAGCGGTTTCATTCCCTGCTTTATGGCGGCCTTACGGAACCTGGCTAAATCGAAATCATGACCGATTTCCTGCTTGAGGACATCGTTGATCGGCATCATTTCGTAAATACCGACACGACCCTTGTATCCGGTTTGTCGACATTCGAGGCAGCCTTCAGCCTGTGATATTTTATCAGGGGCAGAAGTTTTCCAGGGTTTGATCAGAGCCTCCCAGGCCTGTTTATCAATATTCTGCCCTTGCTTACAGTGCGGACACAATGTACGCACCAGACGCTGAGCAACGACACCTATCAACGTGGCACTTATCAGATAAGGCGGCACACCTATCTCGGACAGTCGGGCAATTGCCGATGGTGCATCGTTGGTATGCAAAGTCGATAAAACCAGATGACCGGTCAACGCCGCCTGAACTGCCATCTCAGCGGTTTCACGATCACGTATCTCGCCGATCATAATAATATCAGGGTCTTGCCGTAACAGGGTTTTGACACCACTGGCAAAGTCTAGATCGATATTGTATTGCACCTGCATCTGATTAAAACTGGATTCGACCAGTTCAATCGGGTCTTCGATTGTACAGACATTGACTTCAGGTCGGGCCAGATGTTTAAGGCTGCTATATAGTGTGGTCGTTTTTCCTGAACCAGTGGGCCCTGTCACCAAAATAATGCCATTTGGCTGCCCGATCATGTGGTTCCAGACATCCGATTCTTTTTTCTCAAATCCAAGTGCGGAAAAATTCTTTACCAGCACTTCCGGATCAAATATCCGCAATACCAACTTCTCTCCAAATGCTGTTGGCATACTTGATAGACGCAGTTCTATTTCAACGCCATCAGGAGATCGAGTTTTGATTCGACCATCCTGCGGTTTGCGTTTTTCGGCCACATCGAGTCGACCCATGATCTTGATCCGGCTGATAACCGCTGCAGTGATATTAGCTGGAATTTCGTAGACCTGATGCATGACTCCGTCGATGCGGAAACGTACATTCCCCTGTTCACGCCGAGGCTCTATGTGAATATCACTGGCACGCTGCCCAAAGGCATACTGCATCAGCCAGTCAACAATACTCACGATATGCTGGTCATCTGCGTCGACCGAACCAACACTGCCTAACTGAATAAGCTGCTCAAGATTCTGTAGTGTTCCCGGTCCGCTGCCCTGATTAGCACCTGCACTATCCATCGCCCGGCTTATACTGTAAAACTCCAGTGCGAAGGCTTTACGTTCTTCGGGATTGGCAAATACGGTTACTATCGGACGATTCGCAATACGGCCAATCTCATCGATCCATTCGAACCGAAAGGGATCAGAAACTGCAATTACCACTTCGTTATCGGTGACTTTGACTGGAAGTATTCCGAAACGAGATGCGTAGGCATAGGATATTATTGAAGTACAGGATCCAACATCCATCTTTAAAGGGTCGAAGTGATAACGCGTTAAATTGGATTGTGCGGCTAACCAGTCGGTCAGCACATCAAGCGACAGTACCTGGTCCGGTTGGGATACATTTGTCCACTGACGCCTGGCAATTATTTCTAACGGATGCAGATTTTTACGATCCTGCTGCGATACCAGGGTCGAAACCATGCTGGCCTTATCCTGTTCAACTATTTCCTGCGCTACCAGTAACTCGAGAATACCTTCGAGATTACAAACTTTCTTATTCACCATTTATTCTTGGATATCGATTGTCACCGGCATATTAGCAGGAATATTATCACTTGCGACAAAAAATACCCGGAGTTTAAACCCATCAGAGGCATTCGCATCTGCATCCCGCGGAAAATCCAGGACGCCTGCTTTGCCTCGGTAGCTATTACCCGGGTATTTTAATTGTGCTGACTTACCGATCAGGCCAAGAATCAATAAATTACTGATAGAAGGTCGAACATCCCAAGCTCGACAAACTGCTAAAACAGATGCTGGTATGAATCTCGAGGCGTTGAGGCATGGGGACCGTCAGCTTTACCAATATCAACGCTAGAAATACAGATACCAGATTTTGAATCGACATATCCGAAATTTTATCATTGAGAAGAATGTTCAGCTTCCCAGTTTTCTATGAATTTTTCAATCATCGAGCCAGTCACACTACCGACTTGTCGTGCCTCGACCTCACCTTGAGGTGAAATCAGAAAGGTAGTCGGCAATCCGGTGACACTACCTAATTCACTATCCATCAATTCTGCGCCATGATAGACCGGATAGGTGATAGCATAAGTATCGAGAAAGGATTGCAATTGATTACCGGAAAAATTTTCCGTATTCAATCCAAGCACCATTGCACCTTTGCCCCGATGCCGATCATGAAATGACTGCAAATCCGGCATTTCCGCGATACATGGGGGGCACCAGGTTGCCCAGAAATTGACGACTAACCAGTTTCCTTTGAAATCGTTTAAATTCTGTTCGCGGCCGTCTACATTTCTTAATGTCATATCAATCGCAAATGCCGGCATAACACTACCGAGTACTATGATTACGACAAATAATCTTAATCTCATAAAACGATCCCACAAATTGGCTGCCTCCCGGTCGGGTACACTCAAATTATTAGAAGCTGTATCGATTTGGAAAGTTCCCTAATGATTTGCTGCGGGCAAAAAAAAACCCGCTTTTGCGGGCTTTTTAAATTTCTTCCAAACTTACTGATTCAAATATAGTATATCAGAAGCTTCAGTTTCACCAACAGTCCATGCACCTCGCGTCTTGGCATGTTCAATCGCGGCATCACTTTCACCACCCATGGCCTTGGGTATGTTGAAATATTGCCCGGGAAAAATAAGGTCGGCATCTTCGATCTGATCAGAGTTCGCTTTATAGATCAGCGGCCACTGGTAAGGGTTTCCGTATACTGCGTCCTGACCTGCTATATTCCAGAGGTTATCACCGCTGACGACCAGATAACCACCCAGATATGGAGAATCGTTCTGCTGAGCTGGTTCAGCCATCGGCTCGGGCTCCGAAGTTGTGCTACTTGCTCCAGCGTTATACTGGGCGATAGCCTCTGCAGCCTGATCTTCCGCTTTATTGGCTAGGATCTTGGCACGTACATTGGCGCACTCTTCAGCGGCTTTTTCAGCTTCCTGAATAATCTTAGCGGTATCACGCCATTCAAAACCAAGGTTTCTGGCGCGAGCATTTTTTAATTTGGCAGCATAAATCGCGTTCTTAACTTCCGGAGTTGCGCCCGTACACTCTTCTACCATAGGCTCATCAGCAGCCATAGTCTCTTCACTGCCACCGCTAGCGCAGCCGACAGCAATTCCGGTGGTAAATACTGCGATCGCAGTTATTTTCAGAAGGTCTGTTGCTTTCATGTGTTCTTTTCTCCGAGAACTGTATCTATTTTGGAAAATTTAACTAATTCTTAGGTGTATTCATTTCGCACAGAAGACTACCTTGATCAACCTGACAGGGCAAGCCTAAATGTGCAAATTATTACTCATTTACCAACAGTTTAGCAGACATTTTTAAACTCTGGCTAATGATTTGAAGTTCTGTAGGCACGAAATTAACCCCTCGCAGGCAAACTGTCAAGTTACCTGTACCCGAAGCAGGTAAAATCAGTCCGCGTACTATTGCTTATAAACCACCAATATTGTACAACGACTTGCGCAATTATTATCGATCAAGAGTACAGAATGAACGAATTCAAGCTAACCATCTACCACAATCCGAGCTGCAGTAAGTCGCGTGAAACCTTGAGCCTGCTTGAAAAAAATAAGCAGATGCCTGAAGTTATCAAATATTTAGACAATCCACCCAGCCGACAGACGCTAAAGGAAATTATTACCAGGCTTGGATTACCGGCCCGGGAGCTACTTCGTACTACGGAAGCCGCCTATGTCGAGGCCGGTTTAGACATTGATTCAATGGCTGAAGACGACATTGTCGATGCAATCTGCGATCACCCTGAATTACTTCAGCGACCCATTGTTGTGTCGGGTGAAAAAGCCATCATTGGTAGACCACCTACCAGTGTTTTAAGCCTGATATAGCATAAGCTCCAGTGCACAAAATACTAATTGTTTACTACAGCAAACATGGTGGAACTGCGGCCATGGCCGAACAGATCAGCCGGGGTGTCGAGTCCAATGTCGAATGCGAGGCCGTCGTTCGTTGCCTGCCTCCGGTTTCAGCCGAATCAGAGCAAAGCCTGCCGGCCATTCCCGAACAGGGCGTAAGTTATGCCGAAGTTACCGATCTCGATAATTGCAGTGGAATGATCATTGGAAGTCCCGGTTATTTTGGCAATTTGGCAGCACCACTCAAGTATTTTCTCGATCAAACCAGTCCTTACTGGTTATCTGGAAAATTGATTGGTAAACCGGCCGGCGTTTTCACTTCGACATCGAGTTTACATGGTGGGCAGGAAACCGTGCTACTCAATATGATGTTGCCACTGCTGCATCATGGCATGTTAATCAGTGGAATTCCCTATTCTGAACCCGCTCTAAACAGGACTGGCAGCGGCGCGACTCCTTATGGACCTAGCCATGTCGCGGGACCTGCCGGTCGGCCATTAAGTAATGACGAAATAGCAGCCTGCCGAACTCTGGGCAAGCGAATCGCCCGCCTTGCTACTTTACTGAACTCAGTATGATTCATCCGCTAAAACTCGTCTGCCTGCTCTCATTGACGGCTTTGTTTTTTACTCAAATCGGCTTACTGCTGATTCCAGGCACCATTGACTGGTACTGGATTTTGCTTTTAAGCCTACCTCTTCTCGCTCCTTTGAGGGGATTTATCAGAGATCGCTTGTATACTTACAAATGGGCCGGATTTCTCACATTGTTTTATTTCTGTGTCGGCATTAGCGAATTGGTTTCAAATCCGGGATTACAGCTTTACGCTTATCTTACAACCATACTAAGTGTCGTTTTGTATCTATGCGACATCTACTACATACGTTGGTTACGCCTACGACAACTGGATCAAACTACCTAGCTTAAAATCTGTTTGACCAGAGGGACTGTGATTTTTTTCTTTGTCGATAATGATGCGTCATCGAGTCTGCGTAAAATAGCTATTTGGCAGCTTAGATCACGGGGATAACGGGTTAACAAATAGTTAAGCACTTCGTTCGATAATTGGATGCCTAATAATCTCGCTCGTTGCTGAACAATGTTTTGGACTTCATTCTCTTGCGCTACAGGCAGTTCGAGCAATAAACCCCAACTGAGTCTAGACTGTAAATCAGCCAGTTCACAGTTCAAGTTCTGGGGTTTTCGCGACAGGCTGAAAATCAGACGTATATTCTGGTCGCGGCACCGATTAATCAGTCGATATAATGCGGTTTCCCAGTGCCGATGACCGCAAACAGCATCAAGATTATCAATAGCCAGCATCGCCTCATCCGCAATATCGTCAAACTGCGAAGATTCGCAGTCGAGCAGTTGAAAGGCATCGTAAAGCTGAAATCGGGACAAACGCTCACGGGCGTAAAACGCGCAGGCATTCAGCAAATGTGTTTTACCGCAATCACTCCCCCCCCACACTCCAATCAGTCGTTCTCCCTCAGCATCGACTAACGCCTTCAGGCTGGATATGATGAACTCTGCCTGATCGGTAAAGTAATTTTCAAAGCTGTACTGGCGATCAAAAGTCAGCGGCAACGCTATCTGTGTCACGTTAATTGCTATCACCCCGATCTATATACGAATAGCTCAAATGGATTGTGTCAGCCAATTGTGTATTGATCTGGGGGAAGTCCTCCTGTTCCAGGACTTCCCCAAACTCGATCAGCCGTTGCAAATCTTCAATTCTATTTTTCAGACGTATTCTGAAAGTTCCCACATCATTTTCAATCAGCGCAATACGCACCGAATCAACCACTGTCAGAGATTGCAGATATTTTTGAGCAGCTATCAACTGTTTAATACCCGATAACCCCGAAATGTTTATCATCAAGTTTTGATTAGACGCTACGTGGCTCTCTAAAGCATATTCGAGCGCAAGTACACGTGCCAAATGTTTAACCAGTTGATTAACGATAGCCTCTTGTGATGATGCCTCATGTTGCCATTTAAACAATTGTTCATCGAACCGGACTTCCCAGTCTCCGAACCAACCGGTACCACTACGACCTACAATCTGACCGACTACCAGCACATCGGGGGCGTAGCGTGAGGCCATACTATCGATTTTTTCAATGTGTCGGGAAACGACATCACCGACCTGAATTAGTGAAATATCCTCAAGATCCATCAACGGGAAAAGTATCGGCAACCCCTGTTTGCCGGCAGCATCATCAAGCATCTTAACCAGTTTCGGCGCACTGTCACCGGTAACGAGCTTTACGGTTTCGTTAAAGTCGTAGCTGATGACCAGCAGATTACCCGGTCGTTCACGGCCCCAGACGGGAATATTATTGTCACGTAACAGGCTTTCAATCAGTCGCTGATTAAAATCTATTTTCAGAAAAAGTAAACTGCCAAGGTCCTGTGCATTTTCACTTTCACGGGAGTCATAGGTAAATTGTTTCACATAACGCGCACTATTTTGGATAGGCCGTTTAAGAGCCTGACTAAGAAGTGCGTCATTCGAACCGCTTACCTTAACGACAACCTGCTGGAATGCTTCACGAAAAGCATCCAGACGTAAACGGGTAGTCTGATCGGCAACCGGGACTTCTATGCTATAAAGATCTTCAACTGTCACCGCCACAGACACTTGAAATACAGACTGGCATAACAGTAACAGGAAAAATAGTATTTGTTTCATTCGTTCTCTCAAGCATAACTCGGACATTTACTTTGAAGGCGTGTAAAATACCACACCACCTTTATTTCCTGAACCACAAACAATGAATTTAGAAGCATCCCTCAGTTATCGAAATTCCGGCGTCGATATCGATGCCGGTATTGAACTGGTCGAACGAATAAAACCGGCAATAAATTCGACGCTGCGCCCCGGTTGCGTCGGTAGCATCGGTGGATTTGGTGGATTATTCGAGTTGCCACTGGATCGTTATCGACATCCGATGCTGGTGTCTGGCGCCGATGGCGTGGGAACCAAGTTGAAGCTGGCTATCGAATTGCAGCGATATGACGGCATCGGTATAGACCTGGTTGCCATGTGCGCCAATGATATTGCTGTACTCGGTGCAGAAGCACTGTTCTTTCTCGACTACTATGCTACCGGCAAACTGGAACTGGAAATCGCCGAGGCTGTTATTACAGGCATTGCCGATGGTTGCGTCCAGGCAGGATGCGCACTCATCGGTGGAGAAACCGCGGAAATGCCCGGTGTTTATTCCAGTGGTGATTTCGACCTGGCTGGGTTTTGTGTGGGTATCGTAAATAAAGATCGTGTCATCGATGGCTCTCAGGTTAAACCTGGTAACAGTATAGTTGCCCTGGCATCTTCAGGGCCGCATTCAAATGGTTATTCGCTAATTCGCAAAATCCTCCAGGCATCGAGTGCTGATTTAAATAGCGCTTGCGGTGATCAATCACTCGGAGATGCCCTGATTGAGCCGACACGTATATACGTTAAAAATTTACTCGAACTGTCTCAATCGCAAACACTATACGCTATAGCGCATATCACCGGAGGAGGTTTGCTGGAAAATATTCCCCGGGTTTTACCCGATAACTGCGCGGCTAGTTTAAACCTGTCAAGCTGGTCATTGCCAGCCGTGTTCGAATGGTTACAAAAGGCCGGCAATGTGAAGGACAAAGAAATGTACCGAACCTTTAATTGCGGCGTAGGAATGATCCTGGTAGTCGAAAATCATCATCAGCAAGCCTGCCTCGACAAGCTTTCCGAACTCGGCGAAAATGCATGGGTCATTGGCGAAGTCGTCGAAAAGAAGGATACGGCCGCTGTAATACTGGCATGACCAGGGCCATCACCCTGGTTGTTATCATTTCGGGTAATGGCAGCAATTTGCAATCGATTGTTGACGCCATCGATTCCGGGCAAATCAACGCTCGAATCAGTGCTGTAATTTCCAATAATGCCCATGCCTTCGGCCTGAGACGGGCAAAAAACCACGGTATCGAAAACATCGCAATTGATCACCGCAAGTTCAAATGCCGGGATGCCTTCGATCAAAAGCTCCTGCATACCGTTAAACAATATCAACCCGATTATATTGTACTGGCTGGTTTTATGCGCATTCTGGGCTCAGAATTTATCCAGGCCTATGCGAATAAAATAGTCAATATTCACCCCTCAATACTGCCGCATTACAAAGGTTTAAATACCCACCAACGGGCCCTGGATAATGATGAGTTGGAACATGGGGTCAGCATTCATCTGGTGACTGCCGAGCTGGACGATGGTCCGATACTGCTCGTCGGTCGCTATCCAGTTGAACGCGGTGATTCGGTAGGTGATCTGCAAAGCAAAGGGCAAATGCTGGAGCACCGCATGTACCCTGCAATTCTGCAATGGTTAGGCAATGGAGACATGCAAATTAGTGAGGGATCGGTAATTTATCGAAATAAGACCATCCAGCAGCCGATTGAATTCGAGCAGGAGGAATAAATTGCGAACCGGTTTTTGTCTCTTGCTGGCAGGATTGTTTCTACTGCCATTCACCTCAGCGATGGCCGACAACAACGCCCTCATGGCTTTCCGGGCCAGATACGATCTGTATATAAACGACAGCCGGGTGGCAGAAGTAATCCTCCAGGTTGAAAAAACTGATCATAAATTACGATGGCAAATGTCCACCACCCCGAGCGGACTTTACGCATTATTTACCAGTAAGAGACCTTATTCAGAAAGCATACTTACCCGCACTAAAGGTGATTTCCGTCTCAGCTCTGTACGAAATTCAACCGGCATTAAAAACACACCTCAGGAAGCTGCAGTATTTGACTGGCAACATTTCAAACTCACCGTAACCCGAAAAAACGAACGGACACAATTATCTCTGAAAAACGAAGTATACGATTTTCTCAGCATACACTGGCTGGCAGCCCAAATGAGCCTGGCTAACGCCGACAACTATCAACTCACGTTTTATCGGAAGGGCAAATTGATCGATTCAATACTCACTAAAACGGGAGACGATTCATTAATTATCGGTGACAAAAGCGTGGAAACCGTTGTATTCGAGCAAAACTTCGACGGTTTAAGCCGACGGTTCATTTATTATTACAACCGGTTGAACCCCTGGCTACCGTTGAAAATTGAACGTTATAAAAAAGGCAAGAAAACAACGGTCATGTTGCTAACTTCGATTGACCCTGCCCATTAGAACAGCGTATAACCTTCCTTATCATTTAATCGATCAATCTCTGCCGGTGCAAACGGAACCTGTTCGATAAAATCCGGCAATTCGCTTTGCTGTATATTCAATTCACGCATCCTGGTCTGACAGGCCTTTATATCGATAATCTGTTCTTGATCGAGTAAACGGGCTCTTTCAACAATTGATTGGTTAGCCGGATAATTCTCTTTCTGAAAGAGCTGTAATTCTTCGCCATGTAGTACAACTGCAATCCGACTGTGCTGACTTGGATCGAAGAATTTGCGCAAACTATCGGCTCGATCGAGAATTATTTCGAGTTGTTGTGCGGAACTGACGGTGACATCGAAAACATATCCCGGCGATGCCGTCACCGTTTCACTGCTACCATCATTTTCAATATCGAATTTAAGCTTGGGACCTCCGCCTTCAGCCATGGTCGCCGTTGACAGACAAAACACCAGCCAGAGACAATTCAAAATCCGGAATTCGCCCGTTGACATTTTAATCGGTCCCGGCGATAGTCATATTATCGATCAACATCGAACCGCTAAAAATATTACCCCGCAGGTCCACATCGGTACCTACTTCAACAATACCTTTAAACATATCGCGTAAATTGGCAGCAATCGTGACCTCTTCAACCGGAAACTGAATTTCGCCATTTTCAACCCAGAAACCGGCCGCGCCCCGCGAATAGTCACCAGTTACATTGTTGACACCGTGCCCCATTAACTCTGTTACCAGCAAGCCTTGATGCATCGTTTTAAGCAAATCGACAAAAGATTTACCTGTAGTACTTACCGTAAGATTATGAACACCACTGGCATGCCCGGTTGATTGTAAGGCAAGCTTACGCGCTGCATAGCTGTCGAGCAGGTAATTCTGAATCACACCATTACATACCAGTTCGCTCTCCTTAACTGCAACACCCTCACCATCAAAATTTGCTGAACCGAGCGCCTGGGGTTCGAACGGGTGCTCTACCAACTGAAAATAATCTGGAAATATCTGCGTATCCACTGCATCGAGTAAAAAACTGGCTTTTCGATACTGCGCCGAACCGCTAATCGCTGAAGTAAAATGCCCCACCAGGCCGCGAGCCAATTCGGGTACCAGCATGACAGGCGATTGCCGGGTTTTTAATTTTTGGGCATCGAGTCTATTTACTGTTCGATCTGCCGCTTTCTCGCCGACAATGCGTGCAGCTGCGAGTCGATCGGGATTTCTACTGATATCGTACCAGTAGTCCCGCTGCATATTACCGTCCGACTCACCAACCACCGCACAACTAATACTATGGCGGGTTTTTTGCTGTGCCTGCAAAAAACTGTGAGTATTGCCATAAACCGAAATTCCGGCATTCATATCAACTGATGCTCCTTCTGAATTCACTATGCGAGCATCGTAATCCAATGCCGCACCTTCACATTCAAGTGCCAGGTCGATAACCGCCTCCGGGCTAATATCCCAGGGGTGAAACAAGTCAAGCGGTCTGATCTGCGTTGCCATTAAATCGGCCTCGGCCAGTCCGGCACAGGGGTCTTCAGAGGTATACCTGGCAATGTTACAGGCTGCCTCTACAGTTTTCTGTATAGCCACCTGATCCAGATTGGACGTGCTCGCACTACCCTTGTGCTGGCCGAAATATACGCTGATGCCAAGACCATTGTCCTGTTGGTGTTCGATAGTTTCGACATCACGCATGCGTGTCGCAACCGACAATCCCTGTGTTACCGATAAGCCGGCCTCAGCTTGTGAGGCACCTTTGTGCCGTGCCATTTTTAGAGTATCGGCGACCAGGTTTTTAAGTTCTTCCACATCGGGAAATGCTAAGATATCTGTGCTTTTATTATTCATTGCTAAATTTTATCCTATCCAACTATGGAAAACGACGCTAATATTGAAGATGATAACGACATCGAATATGTCAGTAAATCCCAGCTTAAACGCGAAAGCCACGAAATCACCCGGCTGGGTAAACGGCTCACCGAATTATCGGCTGCGCAACTGGCCGATATCCCGCTCGACGAACCCGTTCGCGAAGCCATCGCACTGGCCCACAAGATACAAAATAAACGTTCAGCACTAAAGCGGCATTTTCTATTCCTGGGGAAATTGCTACGCTCCCGTGACACCGCTGCCATATTTACAGCAGTTGAACGATTTGACAAAACCAGTCAAATCGAGATTCAGCGACACCACGCAGCCGAACGTTGGCGCGACCGGATTCTGGAACAGGGATTCGACGCAATCGAAAGCTTTGTGTCTCAACAAACGACTGCCGACCGGCAAAAGTTACGTCAATTGTGGCGGAACTATTCACGGTCGAATAATGATCGTAAAAGAATTCACAATGCCAGGCAGATTTACAAAGACGTCAAACTCGCCCTCGACAACCTGTCAGTTTAATTATCCTCAGCCGATGCGGCAATGACGGGTGTCTGGCAAACGACATCGGCATTCTGACCCCGGTTGCGCAAGTAGTGATCCATCAGAACCAATGCCAGCATGGCTTCCGCAATCGGCGTCGCTCGAATACCGACACAGGGATCGTGCCTGCCCTTGGTTCTGATTTCAACAGGGTTACCGTCGACATCGACACTATTTCCGGGTACATGCAAACTTGAGGTAGGCTTCAATGCGATATTGACAAGAATATCCTGGCCGGAAGTAATCCCACCGAGAGTCCCCCCGGCGTGATTAGACAAAAACCCGGCAGGCGATATTTCATCGCGGTGAACACTGCCTTTTTGTTCAATACTACTAAATCCGGCCCCTATCTCGACACCTTTAACCGCGTTTATACTCATCATCGCATGTGCGATATCCGCATCAATCCGATCAAATATCGGTTCGCCCAGTCCCGGTGGAATTCCGCTGGCGATAACCGATATTTTTGCACCGATGGACTCGCCTTCTTTGCGTAACGCATCCATGTATTTCTCCATTTCAGAAACCTTACCTTTGTCCGGACAAAAAAAAGCGTTGTTATTGACTTCACTCCAGTCAAACTTGTCCGGCTTTAATGGGCCGAGTTGGGAGAGGTAACCCCGAATTTGCATACCGCATTGCTCGGCCAGATATTTTTTGGCAATGCCGCCAGCTGCAACACGCATCGCCGTTTCTCGAGCCGAGGACCGTCCGCCGCCGCGATAGTCACGTACCCCGTATTTCTGTGTATAGGTATAGTCCGCATGGCCCGGTCGAAACTGCTTCATGATATTACCGTAATCTTTCGAACGCTGATCCTTGTTTTGAATGACCAGGGCGATAGGCGTACCCGTGGTTTTGCCTTCAAAGGTCCCCGATAATATCTGCACCGTATCGTCTTCGCGTCGCTGAGTGGTATACCGTGAAGTACCGGGCTTACGACGATCAAGGTCATGTTGTAAATCGACCTCGCTTAATTCAAGTCCCGGCGGGCAGCCATCAACAATGCAACCAATCGCAGTACCATGGCTCTCACCGAACGAGGTGACGACAAAAGACTTGCCAAAACTATTTCCTGACATTGAAATCCGACCTGTGGATTGAAAATATAACTATAATCGTTATCTAACGCATCAGCAGTCCAAATAATTCAGACACTCGATAATTTAGATGACCGAAAACCAGCATTCTACTAAAAAACTCGGCATGATGTTCACCCTCAGCGGCTGGATACTGGGTTTTTTATTACTGGGACTAATTTTCTCCAGGGTACTTGACAATCGAACCAATCCCAACCGTTCAATTGCGACGACTGCAACGGCGAACTATCAGGAAATAATCCTCCAGCGTAACCCCTTCGGACACTATGTATTTGATGGTGAAATCAATCACAGACCAGTGACATTTCTGGTCGACACCGGTGCGACCATGACCGCTATTCCAGCTCAATTGAAAGACCGGCTTGGCCTAAAGGCAGGCCCTCCGTTTACCGTAACCACGGCCAACGGACTGGCTAAAGTCTATTCCACCCGCCTGGACAGTTTGAAGCTGGGAAATATTGTTCTCGAGGACATCAGCGCAAGTCTTAATCCCGGATTTACAGGTCAGGAAATTTTACTGGGAATGAATGTTCTGAAAAATATGGAATTGATTCAGCGTTCAGATACATTGATAATCAGGCAATACCATTGAACCATCAAATTGAAAGCAGCACGATATGAATTTATCAAATTGTTATACATTTTGCTGAATTATCCGGAACTAATCATTTACACTGATCTCTAAGCTGTCGTAATCCATTATTGGTTGCTTATAAATAAACACTAATTTTTTTGAGGAAAGAGTTCATGAAAACAGTAAAAAAGGTATCAGGGGTCGCTTTGGCAGCAGCAGCAGCAGCAATGTTCGCAGTTGCGCCTATGAGTGGCGCCATCGCCGGCGAAAAAGCAGGTAAATGTTTCAACGTCAACTCCTGCAAAGGCACCAGCGCCTGTGCAACAGCCACTTCGAGCTGCGCCGGCCAAAACTCCTGCGCCGGTCAGGGTTGGGTTAAGCGTACAAAAAGTGAATGTGAAGGCGCCGGTGGTAAATTCGAAGCCTAAGCTACGCTCAGTTCAGCAAGAATGCACCGGCTGGTTCGGTGCATTTTTTTGCCTGCGATTCGCACTGACATTGAGATAAGCTATGCGACCCCAAACCGAAAAACCCTTCCTCGGCTTCGGCCTCGGACTACGTACCGAGCATTATGACGACATACTCGAACTGAAGCCAAAGCAGATAGACTGGCTTGAAATCATCAGCGAAAACTACATGGTCGATGGCGGCAAACCGCTTTATTATCTTGATACCATCCGTGAACAATATCCAATGGTCATGCACGGTGTATCCATGTCGCTCGGTAGTACCGATCCGTTGAATTACGATTATTTGAAGAAACTGAAAATACTCGTAAACCGGATCGAACCCGAATGGTTTTCCGATCACCTGTGCTGGACTGGAGTTGATCACAAGAATATGCACGACCTGCTGCCATTGCCTTATACCGAGCAGGCAGTGAATCACCTGGCGGACAGAATCTCGGCAGTGCAGGATTTCATGGGCAGGCAGATGTTAGTCGAAAACCTCTCCAGCTATATTACCTATTGCGACGACGCCATGACCGAATGGGAGTTCCTCACCGCCATTGTCGAAAAGGCAGACTGCTATCTGTTACTCGATGTGAATAACATCTATGTCAGCAGTTTTAATCATCATTTCGATCCAATTGAATATCTCGAAGGTGTCCCCGCAGAACGAATCTGGCAACACCACCTGGCTGGACATTCGAACGAAGGCAATTTGATCATCGACACTCATGATGCCGATATCATCGATCCGGTGTGGTCGCTCTACGAAGAGACCGCAAAATGCCTTGGGCCGGTTTCTACCATGATTGAACGCGACGGCAATATCCCCGAGCTTTCGAGTCTTTTGAATGAACTCGAACACGCGCAGCGCATCGCTAAACCCTACTACCAATGAGTCGATTACGCGAACTGCAATTACGATTTCAGGATTACCTGATCGGTATTAATGAAGATATTACAAGAGATATCGTCAGCACCCCCGAAGCGCTCGCCGAGCACCGACTCGGCGCTTATTACAATGCTTACCGCATCCGATTAATCGATATTCTCGCGGTTGATTACTCCGCCGTCGAGAAGCACCTTGGTCGCCAGATCTTTGAAAACTTGACGCTCGATTACCTGGAGGAATGCCCATCAACCGAACCGTCGGTGCGCTGGCTTGGCCAGAATTATGCTGAATATCTGGTTAAACATTGCGATAGAGATGATCATGAATTTCTCGCAGAGCTGGCTGGTTTCGAGTGGGCACAGGGTCGAATATTCGATGCTGAAGACGAAAAGGACCTGCTTCTGATCGACAATATGGCTCAGTTACCCGCCGAAGCCTGGCCGACACTCAAGATTCAATTTAAACCGGCACTGCAATGGCTTGACCTGTATTGGAATGTCTGCCCTTATTCCGTTGCACTTGATAGTGGTGAACCAACGCCGGAGCCACATCGTGACGAATTTCCAGTACGCTGGTTACTCTGGCGAAAGAATCGAAACCCGAACTGGCGTTCACTCGAAGTTCATGAAGCCTGGGCAATCGAAGTAGCCCAACAGGGTGGAAACTTTGCCGAAATCTGTGCAGGACTTTGTGAGTGGATTTCGGAGGATCAGGTCGCTATCACTGCAGCGGGATTTTTGAAGCAGTGGGTTAGCGATGAACTTGTGGTCGGCGTAGATTACTAAACACGACGTTAAAAGATTACACCATGTATCCATCCGTGTCCGGCACTATAAACTTTTTCCTATCCAGGTTTCCGTAACGCCTAATTTTCCTACAATAGCACTGGAAAAGTCTTTAGCACTTTGCCTTGATTTAAATCCAGTAACAGCTATCCGGTAGCGCGTTTCTTCCTCGGATTCATGCACTTTTATCTGGGTACTGTAACCAACTGCTCGAAATTTCCTGTTTGCCTGTTTAGCGACGTCTTCAGAACGGGTAGAAAAGAGATAGACTGAATAAGTAGCTGCTGCACTTTTTTCGCCATCAATTGACAATTGTTTTTCCCCGACTTTATCGGTTGTTACAGCTTCCTTATCAGTTTTTACAATCACCTCGGCCTGATTTTTAAATTCCTTTGATTCTGCTAATAGCTTGTCATCCTGGATCCGGCGTACTTCTTGACCGGCTAGAGTTTCCTTCTGATTGACTGCGGCTTCATCATTTTCAAGCCTTGAAGAATCCCCGCTATCTGGGAAATTCCAGTCATAAGAACCATTATCTTTGATTCGAATTTTGGTTCCTGCTTCACTCAATACGATCGAATCTGAACTGATGGCACGGGTAATATGAACACTTCCAGACACTAATTCAATCAAAGACTGTCCATCTTGTCTGCTTACACAGAAATGACCCACATGTCTTATTGTCAAAAACAGGTTGTTATCTACTCCTAATTTAAACCCGTTTTCCGGCTTGAGCGGCGAACCCAGAGTTATGCATATCCTACCGGTAATAATATACAGGTCTGCTCTATCATCAAATATTGTTGCTCCAGGACTGCTTTTATCCAATAATTGGATATCGGTATTCGCAAAGAGTTGCAATGCGACACCGGCTTCAAGGTACATCTCGATACGACCCAAAACACCAGTGACAATATGATCACCGCTTTTCAACAGACTACTATTGGCCAGATCTGACTTCAGGTTATCTCGTTGCACCCAGACAGGTGGATTTTTTAAGCTAATAGAAGCGACAGGAGACGCCTGCAAAGGGGGCAAGCAAGCGAAACCGATAAACACTGTCAGCGCCCAGCCTATTTTTAGTATTGGCAATCTACCGAAAACTAAGACAAATCGATATAACATAGCCATTTTTTCTATTGCTCATTCATAGTTTAAATATAGTACCCCTGCTACTTTCCTCCATAGTGCATTCCGATAAATTCTGCTAGCTTGCGCGCTGCAGTCGACGCCTTATCCGCATCATAGTGCATACCTAATTCTACCTGTTGCAAGCGTCGCATCCGTTCTGCACTGCCCATGATAATCATGCCTTCACTAACCGTGTTTTTCGCCAGCGTGGTAACGCCAAGTCCTGCCATCACGCCCGCTCGAATACCGCCGTAGTTCTGACTGGTATAGACGATGTGCCAACGCTTGTCGAGTGCGTCCAGTGCATCGATCATGCGTTGCCGATAGATACAGCCTTCAGGGGCAACAATCAATGGCAACGGATCACGCTGACTGGCGTTTGAGTCGGGCCCACATACCCAGACGATATCCTCGTACCAGCTTTCCTTGTAATAATCGGTCTGAGTGCCATCGTGTAGCGCCAAGACCAGGTCAAAGGCATCGCGTTTTAGCCGGTTGAGCAGGTTCACCGAGAGGTCGCAGGTGACCTGTAACTGTACTTGCGGGTAAGACTGTGAAAATCGACTCAGTACCTCCGGGAACAGTCGCGACGCAGCAAATTCGTTCGGTATTCCCAGGTGCACTGAACCTTCAACGTCCTGTTGTAATAGTTTTACCACTGCTTCATCGTTTAAAACGAGAATTTTTCGGGCATAATCGGTTAATTGCCGACCCGAATGGCTAAGCACCAGTTCACGACTACTGCGTTCGTATAACCGCGTCTTCAGTAATTCTTCAAGGCGTTTAATTTGCAGGCTGACGGCTGGTTGTGAACGCCCGAGTTTGTCCCCGGCGCGTGTAAAACTACCGAGATCGGCGATAGTGACGAAGGTCCTTAATAAATCAATCGGTAAATTCACACTTCAATCATTTGCATTGTTAATGAATACATTATAACTATAAACTATGCCAATATACGAATTGATTTAGAATATGAAAATTGGCACGAAGCGGCCCTGTCTTTCACGAATACGAGGAATTTTAATATGATGCTAAATCTCGACCTGAAACTGTCTGATCTTGATATTCGAACCGACTTTATTCGCCGTCATATCGGTCCCGGTTCGGTCGACGAACCGGCGATGCTTGCCGAACTGGGTATGACGAGCCTGGATGAATTGCTCGACAAGGTTGTCCCCGAATCCATCCGTCGAAATAAACCACTAGCCGTAAAAGGAAGTCATACCGAACGCGAAGTACTTGACCGACTGTACGAAATTTCGATTCGTAATCAATTATATAAATCGTTTATCGGTATGGGTTACTACAATACACAAACACCTACTGTTATCGAACGAAATCTGTTACGCAATCCAGCATGGTATACCGCTTATACGCCGTATCAAGCCGAAATATCGCAGGGCCGACTTGAAGCCCTGTTAAATTTCCAGACCATGATTAGCGACCTGACCGGTATGGAACTGGCAAATGCTTCGATGCTCGATGAAGCGACTTCGGCAGCAGAAGCGATGACACTTTGCCAACGCATGTCAAAGAGTAAAAGCAAAAAATTCTTCGTTGCCGACTCCTGCCATCCACAAACTATTGCCGTTGTGCGTAACCGCGCCCAACATCTGGATATCGAGGTGATAGTGGGTAACCCTTTTGACAATTTCGGCGATCTCGAACTATTCGGGATACTTTTGCAGTACCCCAGTTCAACCGGTGAGATTCATAACTATAGCGACCTGGTTGCCAATATGCACGAAGGTAAAACGCTGGTCGCCGTTGCTGCGGATTTACTCAGCCTGACCTTGCTCACGCCACCCGGTGAATTTGATGCCGATGTGGTAGTCGGTAGCTCGCAACGATTTGGCGTACCACTTGGATACGGTGGCCCACATGCGGCCTTTATGGCTACCCGAGAGGCATTCAAACGTTCCATGCCCGGTCGCCTGATAGGTGTTTCGGTTGACACCCGTGGTGAACCCGCCATGCGGCTTGCATTACAAACCCGTGAACAACATATTCGTCGAGAGAAAGCCACCAGTAATATCTGTACTGCACAGGCCCTGCTTGCGATCATGGCGAGCATGTACGCGGTATATCATGGCCCGGACGAAATTCGTCGCATTGCGCAGCGTATCCACCGATTAACGGTTTTACTCGCTGAGGGTTTACGCGAGCTTGGTTTGACGGTACCGACCAGACATTACTTCGACACAATTACGGTAAGCACCGGTAATGCTACAGAATTCATCATGGCAGCGGCTCGCGCCGAAAAAATGAACCTTCGACAAGTTGACAGTGAAACCGTTGGAATCTCGCTCGATGAGATTGCCACACGCGAAGATGTCCGAACCCTGTTTAATATTTTTACCCATGACCTGGGTGCCGAGGTTTCTATCGACGATCTCGACAAACGCATCGGTTCTGCGTTACCAAAGGAATTGATACGTACCAGTAAATACCTGACCCATCCGGTTTTTTGCGAACATCACTCAGAAACCGATCTGATGCGTTATATGCGCAAGCTAGCTGACAAGGATCTGGCCCTCGACCGCAGCATGATTCCACTCGGATCCTGTACCATGAAGTTGAATTCAGCGACACAATTGATTCCCGTGACCTGGCCCGGATTTGGACGCATCCACCCATTCGTACCGCTCGATCAGGCACAGGGATACCAACAACTGTTTGTTGAATTCGAACAGATGCTTTGCGCCTGTACCGGTTACGACGCCATTTCACTGCAACCGAATTCTGGCGCGCAGGGCGAATATTCTGGATTACTGGCGATCAAGGCATACCATCGGAGCCGCGGTCAGAGTCACCGTCATATCTGCCTGATTCCGGCATCTGCCCACGGCACTAATCCCGCCTCGGCGCAAATGGCCGGCATGAAAGTCGTCGTCGTTGCTGTTGCCAAAAGCGGCAATATCGATCTCGACGATTTACGTGCCAAAATCGATAAGCACGGTGATGATCTTGCCGCTATCATGATAACTTATCCGTCTACCCATGGTGTATTCGAAGACAATGTTACCGACGTCTGCAAAATGGTTCATGACCATGGCGGTCAGGTTTATATCGATGGCGCCAACATGAATGCGATGGTCGGGGTGTGTGCGCCGGGCAAATTTGGCGGTGATGTTTCGCATTTAAATTTACACAAAACTTTCAGCATTCCCCACGGTGGAGGTGGACCGGGTGTCGGGCCTATTGGGGTAAAATCTCATTTAAAGCCCTTCCTACCCTCGACTAGTTTGAATCACAATAGCGACGGCGTCGGAGCTGTCGCCGCAGCGCCATTTGGTAGCGCAGGAATTCTGCCGATTAGCTGGGCCTATATTACTTTGCTCGGTCGCCAGGGGCTGCCCAAAGCAACTGCTACCGCAATTTTAAATGCAAACTACGTCGCCAAACGTTTGAATGAACATTTTCCGGTTCTCTACACAGGCCCGAATGGTCTGGTTGCGCACGAATGTATTATCGACACGCGCATCATCAAGCAAACCTCGGGCATTACCGTCGACGACATAGCCAAGCGCCTGATCGATTACGGCTTTCACGCACCGACCATGTCCTTCCCGGTACCGGGCACCTTGATGATTGAACCCACCGAGAGTGAATCGAAAGAAGAGATTGATCGTTTCTGCGACGCGATGATCGCGATCCGCGAAGAAATTCGCGAAATAGAAGAGGGCAATATGAATGCTGAAGACAATCCGCTTAAAAATGCGCCGCATACCAGTGACATGGTTTGCGCGGATGAATGGAACCACGCCTATAGCCGTGAACAGGCTGCATTTCCGCTGGCTTCGCTACGCAACTATAAATACTGGCCACCGGTCGGCCGCGTAGATAATGTCTATGGCGATACCCATTTAATCTGTTCCTGTCCGCCGTTGTCCAATTACGAAGACGAATAAATCAAGCAAATATTTGTCGCAGACAGGCCATTCCAGCATCGACTTATCTACTAATCTGGATATGTTCAGAGTGGTTACAGGCGTCTAGGATTCCTTCATGGCAATTAGTGTTTTTGATTTATTTTCGATCGGTATAGGGCCCTCAAGTTCACATACGGTCGGACCGATGCGTGCGGCCAACCAATTTGCGCATACTCTGTTCGAAGAAGGTTTACTCGACGCAGTCGCTCGAGTCGAATCAGAGCTATTCGGATCATTGGGCGCAACCGGCAAAGGCCACGGTAGCGATACAGCTGTACTGCTAGGTCTCGAAGGTGAATTGCCCGAAACTGTCGACACAACGATTATTGTAGAGCGGCTCGAAGCGATTAGATCCTCCAGAATACTGACTTTGTTGGGCGAAAAGTCTATCCCCTTCAACGAAAAAGATGACCTGATTATGCACAAGCGCCAGACCCTGCCATTTCACCCCAATGGCATGACATTTCGAGCCTGCAATGCCGAAGGTGACATGCTACGCGAAGCGACCTTTTTTTCGGTCGGGGGTGGTTTCATTGTCGACGAACATGCGGCCGGAGCGGACCGTATCATCGAAGACGACACCCATCTGCCTTACCCGTTTCGATCAGCTGTCGACCTGCTAATTCTTTGCGCGAACAATACTATGAGCATTAGCGATATCATGCTCGAAAACGAAAAAGCATGGCACAGCGAAGACGAGATTCGTGCCGGTTTGCTTAAAATATGGGCCGTCATGCAACATTGCGTCAACAACGGCTGCCTCAATGAAGGCATTTTACCGGGTGGAATGAAAGTCAAACGTCGCGCTGCAGATTTATATCGTACGTTGAGTAACCGACCGGAAATATCTCGACAGGATCCGTTGACATCACTCGACTGGGTAAATCTTTATGCACTCGCAGTCAATGAAGAAAATGCTGCCGGTGGCCGGGTCGTGACTGCGCCGACCAATGGCGCCGCCGGCATTATCCCGGCAGTAATGCATTACTATTATCATTTCTTTCCCGATGCCAGTGAAGACGGCATCGTTCGATTTTTACTGACCGCCGGCGCCATCGGTATTCTGTACAAGGAAAATGCCTCCATCTCGGGTGCTGAAGTCGGCTGCCAGGGTGAAGTCGGCTCCGCCTGCTCGATGGCTGCAGGTGCACTTACCGAAGTACTCGGCGGCACACCGGAACAGGTCGAAAATGCCGCGGAAATCGGTATGGAACACAATCTGGGGTTGACCTGCGACCCGGTCGGCGGACTCGTACAGGTACCCTGTATCGAACGCAACGCCATGGCATCGGTAAAAGCCATAAACGCTGCACGTATCGCCATGCGCGGCGACGGCCAACATTTTGTTTCTCTCGATAAGGTCATTAAAACCATGCGTGAGACCGGCGCCGATATGAAGACCAAATATAAGGAAACATCGCGCGGTGGTTTGGCGGTTAATATAATTGAGTGCTAGTGATCGATCAACTCATTAATCTGTTACCCTGGAAAAATCAGTTAAGCGTGAAAAAGATGCGTAATAGATTGATGTACATGGTGAAATCAAGAATACGGTGGTCACCTGATTGGTGATGCGTGTGTTTTTGATTTTTTCAGGTGCATTAAGGTGTTGCGCAGACTTTCATGATTCAACTGATTTTTCTAGGGTTACATTAGCCAATCCAAACCAGTGTGATGTTGCTCGGTCTGGCTTTGGCTACCAATTTGATAGGTATTGGCGACCCGTTCGATTTTGTTATATTTTCTGTGCTGCACAGCATCGCTTATATTTTATGGACGCTATTGCTATTGAAAATAACACGCGCGGTACTACGCCATGCCGCCCAGAATGAAAAACATCTGTCGATACTACATCCTCAAACACTACCTCTGTTTTTAAATTTAGCCAATAAACTGCCAGATCTATAAACGATTTATCGAAGAGAAGATTGAAATACCTTATAGCAAACAGAAAGTATATTAAACAGTTACCGAAATCCTAGCGGACATCATACAAATTGCCAAGATGAACAGGATTCTCTTATTCAGTACTACTCATTCCAGCTCCGTTTTTAAGTTTCGTTTAAGCCGCAACGTGTAAGCTAGCCACTAATATTTTGAACAAGGATAGCTTGCATGTCGGTAGATACCCAGGAACCTTCCAGCGTAAAAGTATGGGATCCTTTAGTCAGGGTTTTCCACTGGGGTCTGGTGCTTTCATTTTTTCTCGCTTTTATTACTGAGGACGACTGGATAAGCCTGCATATTCAGGCGGGATATGCTGTGACCTTACTCATTGGTTTCCGGCTGATCTGGGGTTTTATCGGAACCCGCCATGCGCGATTTATGACCTTTGTTAAATCGCCCTCCGTAGTACTGTCCTACCTCAAGCATATGCTGTCCTTAAGGGTTCCACATTATCTGGGCCACAATCCGCTGGCGGCTGTCATGGTGATAGCGCTGCTGATCAATATCACATTGATATCTTTCACTGGATTAGTATTGATTGCTGGCGAGGGACAGGGCCCATTGGCGAATTCTGTCTTTTCAAACTGGCCAGGTGACTGGATCAACGACATCCACGAATTTTTCGCCAATTTCACCCTGCTATTGGTAGTTGCACATGTTTCTGGCGTCGTACTCAGCAGTCTATTAGAGGGTGAGAATTTGGTAATGGCGATGATAACCGGGCGCAAAAAAGCCCGCACCGACTGGCAGGATAATAAATCGCGGGATGATGAATAAAGTGATATCACTTATAAAACAGATAACCCCGCTATCCGCAAGTGTTATTTCTAATGCGGTTCATGCCAGCCAGGCGCTATTGAAGAAAATCGACAATTGTTTTTTCGCACAACGGCAAGTAGACGTTTGGGCATGGCTGCGGACTACTCAAAAATCGGATATCTAAACCTGGCTCTCAAGCTAGTGAACTCCTGCGAGGCAATATCTAATGAATCAAAATAAAAGCTTTATCGCAGGATCAATCATAATGTCCGGTATTCTGATTTTCAGCCTGTATGGCATGGGCCAAACCTGGGCATCTTCTAAGGCCAAACCAGATCCACTATACCTCGGAGAATGTGGTAGCTGTCACATGCCCTACCCGGCACAATTACTACCACCGCAAAGCTGGCAAAATATCATGGCACAGCTGGAAGATCATTTTGGTGAAAATGCCGAACTCGATACACCATCAGCACAGGCTATAGAAACCTATTTAACCGAGGCAAGCAGACCCTCGAGGAACTCATACCGGAAACTGTTGAGAAACCTGGGCAACCGGGCGCCATTGCGTATCACCAAACTACCCTATTTTATTCACAAACACGATGAGATTCCTTCACGGTATGTCGCTGCGAATGATAAAGTAAAATCGCTCGGTCAGTGCAATGCCTGCCATAAACACGCGGAGCAAGGTGATTTTGATGAAGATAGCATATTTATTCCTGGCGTTGGTTCTTGGGACGATTAGCAGCTTCCTGCGTGCCGATGACGACGTCAGTTCGGCTCAAATTCGTCACATGGTTGAAAACGGTGAAATACTTCCCCTGCAATCCATCATGAGGCAGTACCCAGCTCAGATTTATGGCAAGTTACTCGACCTGGAAGTTAAATGGGAACGCCAGAAACTGGCTTACGAACTGGAATTCCTTCGCGCCGATGGCAAAGTTATTGAGCTGAAAATTGATGCTCGAAATGGGCAGTTACTCGAACGGGAGATAGAAGATTGAAGTTGCTGCTAGCCGAAGACGACATCCAGCTGGTCGAGTTTTTACGACCCAAATTACAGCATTCAGGATATACCGTGGAATGGGCCGATAATGGCATTGACGCCGAATTTCTGGCGTTTGAGGAAAATTTCGATGGTATTATTCTCGATCTGGGCTTACCCCTAAAACCGGGCCTTGAGGTATTAATAAACTGGCGGCAGCGGAGTATGACCACACCGGTAGTAGTTTTGACTGCTCGCGATTCCTGGCAGGAGCGCGTCGATGGATTGAAAGCAGGCGCTGACGATTACCTCGGCAAACCGTTCCACTTTGAAGAACTGTCTGCGCGCTTGCAGGCCATATTGCGACGCCGTTTTGGGCACTTGGATAATATTCTGGAATTTCATAACCTCAGGCTTGATCTCGACAATCAAACCATGACTTCTCCCCGGGGCGAAAAACACCAACTCACGGCTATCGAATTCCGTCTGTTGCGCCATTTGATGTTAAACACCAATAAAATTATTTCTAAAACGGAATTAAGCGAACATGTTTACGAAGAAGAGCAGCTCAAGGACAGCAATGTCATCGAGGTTTACATTAATCGTTTGCGTAGCCATCTGGGAAGATCATGGATCAAAACCTTTCGAGGTCAAGGTTACCGGCTTTCGGAGCCTTAAACCTGGAAACCCCAGTTGGATCACTAAAGAATGCACACACACTTGACACATCGAAATACCGCATCACCGGGAAATCTGATAGCCGGATTGTCACCAATAAGGTGACGACGTATTCCACAAACCACCAGGCACATCAATATCTTGCACATTATTTTTGCGGCCGGCTGAAGTTTCCAGGTTAACTCAGATAAGGCAATGTATTCTCTCAAGAAAACAATCACTCGAAACCTAATAATCAATATGATTGCGGTAATGCTTGGCCTGTTAGTCATACTCTATTTTTCAATGCAACAAATACTGCAGGACTATATTTTGACGAGATTACGGGCTGATACCGAAAGCCTGGTCAGCGTCGCCCAGCTCGATCAAAATAAAACCTGGAGTGTAAACCCGACACAAATGTCGACGGTCTATGACCGTGTAAAGTCCGGTCATTACTACCGTCTCAGTACAGAAAGGCAAACCATTACTTCCCGTTCGTTATTCGACGTTGTAATGCCGATGCCAAGTAGTCCGTTAGTTAAATCAGGGCATTACCTGGCCCAGGGGCCAGGCCATGAAGTCTGGTTGGTCCGCTATCAGCAGGTGAATAAAAATAGCCAGCTCGTCAATATCTGGATAGCTGAAAATATAACTCCGCTACGACAACAATTAATTCGATATTCGGCCTATGCCGTTATCCTGCTACTGATAACAACTTCGATACTTATATATCTACAGCGGCGAACGCTGGAACGCTCGTTTCGTATCTTCGAAGACCTACGTCAAAATCTATCCTCGGTACGCCATAGAGAAATTGAAAAAACTGGCCTGCAGGTGCCCTGGGAAATTATGCCACTGGTGAATGAAATCGAAATTCTGGTCGATCAGTTACGAAATCGAATCAATCGAACCCGTCATGCTATCGGCAATCTTGCCCATGAACTAAAGCGACCGATACAGCTACTATCGCTACAACAGGAATTGGATGGCAGTAGTGATCAGATTAAACCACTTCTGGAAATACGCGCGATACTGGAGCGCGAGCTAAAAAGGGCAAAGATTTCGGGATCCCAGGGCGCCGGGGGTACATTTAATATAAATGAAGAACTGCCTTATATGATCAACATACTGGCCAAAATTTATCCTCTAATCGAAATCAAATTTGAAAATACAGAAAGCATTCAAACACTCGATTTGGACAGGGATGATATGCTCGAGTTGACAGGAAATATACTCGACAATGCCTGTAAATTTGCCTCGCATTTAGTCAGGCTTCAAATCGTTACTATCGAGCAATCAATAAAATTAATTTTTGACGATGATGGTCGAGGCATCGAGCAGACAGATATCGAAGCCGTAAAAAAGCGTGGTGTGCGGCTCGATGAAAGCCACGAAGGACATGGCTTAGGTCTCAGTATTTGCCGGGATATTATCAAGAGTTATTACGGTGATATGTCGTTTACCTCATCGCCGATGGGAGGCCTACGGGTTAGCGTCACAATACCCCTGAAATCTTAAACGGCCGGATTCACTATCGTTAATATCCGTCAATTAACTTTGATCCATAGCGCTATCATTCAAACTTGCCTTGTACCCAATACGACAATTGATCAAGCAATTTCAGTTCCCGACCACCCTGCTGACCCTGTGACAGGGTCAGCAGAAGTTGCTGGAATTGATCCAGTGTTAATTCAGTACCATATTCGCCATCTACCAGTCGACTTTGACAAAACTTTCGCCAGCGCAATGCTTCATTGTCATTCAGACTCCCCGGGAAATTACGGGCACGGTAACGGAAAAGCAGGGTATTCAATCGCGCATCCCGAAAGCTGTTCTCAGTCCATTCCGCCAGTTGTTCAGGGCTTGCTGCCAATAGTTGATTACAGGTCAATCTGTCCTGTTGTGAGATGAATCCGTCGTATAATGCGCGGTCTGCGTCGATGGTTTCGAACGCTTTCGGTGCTTTATAAACTTCCGTCAGGCGACCAATCAACCCAGGTTCGGACATCAACAAATTGCGATATTCATTGATGAGATCCCAGTCAATAAACCATTTATTTGCTTGTTCGGCATTCAACGTTGAAACTGGCGCCAGTGCTGGTGATTTATTTAAATGTACACCTTTTAGCGGCAGGCGCTGCTCACCCTCGGCTAAATCGACTGTTTTTGTATAAAGCTTTTGCTGAATTTCTTCGACGCTGAGTTGCAGCAATGACTGAGGATTAAAGCGCAGGTTATAACAGATAATTTCATTACTATTTACTGGATGCCTGAGCAAAGGTATAACTGGCGCAAGGCAACCCTGTTCAACAGGAAACATGCCGCTCACATGCAATATAACTTCGGCTCGGGCTGGATTAAGCAGCTCAGACGCGCGTTTCTTATTGCGAAGCTTAAAATAGAAATCAAATAAACGTGGCTGCTTTGATTTGACGAGCCGGGTAACTGCGATTGTTGCCTTGACATCCACCAACGCATCGTGTGCACCAACTTGATCAATATGATTTGCTGCAGCCAAATCGGTGAGTTTAAAACTGGTAACACCATGGTCATTTTGCGGCCAGTTGATTCCCTCAGGTCTCAGCGCATGGGTTAATCGCATTAAATCCAGCACGTCCCAGCGGCTATTGCTGTTTTGCCAGCTATAAGCATAGGGGTCGATAAAATTTCGGTAGAAACCGAATCGCGTGATTTCGTCATCAAAGCGGATATTATTGTATCCGACGATGCAACTGCCGGGTCGAGAAAACTCTGCGTGAATATGCCCAAAAAACTCGGCTTCGGCCACCCCTTCGGCGCTGGCATGCTGTGGCGTGATACCTGTAACGAGAACTGCCTCGGGATGCGGCAGGAAATCCGGCGTGGGTTGCGCGTAAATCATTAGGGAATCACCGATTTGATGTAGATTTTCATCGGTACGAATACCGGCAAACTGGGCAGGGCGATCTACCCGTGGATTGGCGCCCCATGTTTCGTAGTCATGCCAGTAAAAGCTTGCCTCGACCATCAATCCCTTTCCCTAATATCAAATTTTCCGCATGCTCCAGACAAAAGCCTCTCCCGCATGCGCTGAAATCGCCAAACTAAAAGTTATAGCCAAAATTACAAATTTAATCACTTTAGTCATCCTAGTTTCCTTTACAAATTCAGATCAGCTCAAAAAATAACCGGTAATAATTGACTGGCCAAATAACACACTACTCACCAAACACATCCACAACGGAATCACGAACCGCGTCCACCAGATCATCCAGCGTGGATTCATTCGAAGTTATAGGTGGCGCGATACAAACCACTTCACTACGCATCCGCGTAAACAGTCCGTGGTTTATCATAGCTTTGGTCATTTTTGCACCAACGCCCCACTCTGCAGGATATAAACCTTTACTGGCTTTATCTTCCACGAGTTCGATACCACACATCATTCCTTTACCGCGAACATCACCAACGTGGGGATGACCGTCCAGTGACGAGTGCAACTTATCCAATAAATAATCACCCTTGGTTGCCGCCTGACCGGCAAAATCCTCCTCTTCTATTATATCGATCATTGCCAGTGCCACCGCGCAAGTGGTTGGGTGGCCACTATAGGTGTAAGCGTGCATCCAGGGTTTGTCGGCATTTTCCAAAGTAATCGCAATTTCATCGGTAATACCGATACCACCCAGAGGCACATAACCCGAGGTAATCGCCTTGGCAAATTGCACCAAATCGGGTTGAATACCGTAGTGATCCAAAGCAAATAATTGCCCGGTGCGCCCAAATCCAGTGATGACTTCGTCGGCAACCAGCAAAACCTCATATTGGTCGCAGATTTCGCGAATGCGTGGAAAATAATCATCTGGTGCGATCAGAACGCCACCTGCGCCTTGCACCGGTTCTGCGATAAACATCGCAATATTTTCAGGCCCCTGCCTTAATATCTCCTTTTCCAGTTCATTCGCAGCAGCAATACCCGGCGACGAACCATCCTCGGGTTTGGGATAGCGGTACTTATCTGGCGACGGGATGTGACTAAAACCCGGTATACGCGGTTCAAACGCGGCCCAGTAGCCGGCAATTCCAGTGGCGCACATGGCGGCGAAGGTGACACCGTGATATCCCCAGAGTCGGCTAATTACCTGAGTTTTCGACGGCTTGCCTTTGGCCTTCCAGTAAGATCGTGCGAGTTTGATATTACTGTCGGTTGCTTCCCCCCCGCCCGAGGTAAAATAAAAATGGTTAATATCCCGGTAACAAATATTTGATAATCGCTCCGCCAGTTCGATTGCTGGCACATTCGAACTACCGGCATAACTTGAACAAAATGCGAGTTCCTGCATTTGTTTCGCGGCCGCGTCGACCAGTTCCCGACGACCGTGCCCTGCATTAACATTCCACAGACAGGAAAGTCCATCAATAAACCGGCTACCATCGGCATCAATCAAATAAGAGCCTTCGGCTTTTACCCAAACTTTTCCGCTAGACTGCCCCGCACTGTGGTGAAGCGGATGGATCATATGTGCCTGATCTTTCTCTATTAGAGCGGCATTCTGGATGGTTGTTTTCATTCGTAGATATCTCCGCGTATGTCGAATTCAATGTTTGGAGACGCATTATAGGCCGGCTTATCGTCTGGTTGAAATAAAAACTGTGGTCAGCCCGAGTCACCGAATGTTAAAACACTGGCTTAATGATATTTCTGTCAACTGCAAAGGCGCCTGGTTCGAACATTACCCTAATGAAATTCAATCTACTGGTTAGTGATAGCTTCCGGACAGGCGCATGGTCGAAGCTCCTCTGATAGTTCCAGACAAGTTACTTCGGTAGATCTCCGCAATAGTTTGCGCTGGTTTTTTTGATCAACGCTCTGCGTTGAATAGATCGCATTTGGCCAAACAAAATCAGCAGTATCCGATCGATTCAAGGCAAAACTCGGATTTGGGCTACACTCAGATTTATGGACCGTTTCAAAAATAGCAAGCTATGCGTCAAATATTACGACTGCTAATCATAGTCGTATCAATCTCCTCAAATATTGCCCTTGCGACCGAAGAGGGACTGAGTGTATTTACCTCCGATAATCCGGAAAGTAATATTCTCCATTCATTCATCGTGGTGCCCTACAGATATGAGATTCCGCAAGGCATTAACAAACAGGCAAAACAGCCTGTGCTAAAAAAACAGGCGCCGTTTCGTATCGAAATTCTTGATAAAATCAACGACGACCAGAAAACTCAATGGTCCATTACCATTGCCAAAAATTCTTTTGGGCGAATTCGCGTTCGCTCAGATTATTCCGGTAAGAAAAAAGTTGGGCCAATCAGTACCAATTGGACTTCTTACAGACTCGATCGGCATGTTAAGAATCGTCATATCCTGTTGTTTCAGCCCCGCCAGCAAAAACATCTCTCTCGTATCTACAAAAAAGGCAACCCGGTTTCATCCCAGGGTGTCAGCCATGGTGGTGGAACTGAATCGATCGATATTGAAGGCAGAAATCCACGGCTCACTTATGAGGTTGAAGCCCGAATTCTGGACGCTAATAATCAAATCATTAAACGTTATAAAACCATCTTGCAAATGGATAATAAGGATATGATTCGGCAGGAATATATAAACCATTACAGAATTCCGCGTTCAACCGAGGGGGAAGCAGGTAAATTACCCGTGCCATCCCGTGATGAAATTAAACTTGTACCGCACATCCCTCTAGGTTATGTCGGTAACACTCTGACCGAAAGCGGTTACAAATTAATCATTGAAGATGGCGCTATCGAGCTGTCAAAATTAGTTCTCGATGCTTACGAGAGAATGAAAAAATTTTATCGTACGCAGGGTAATGAATTCAAAGACCTAAATGGCATTCCTGTATCAATTCCAGACAGTCAACTTTGGCTGAGTAGTGGCTGGCGGAACCCTGAACGCAACGAATGGTTTAGTAGCGCACTCAACGGAGCGCACCAGCTTGGTACCGCACTGGACTTAATGCCCAACGAGATACCGAGGAAAAAACAGGCGGCAATTGTATACTGGGTTTTATGGAAGGCGGTTGAATCTATTCCAGATCAACACCGGATTTTTGCCCAGCTGGAAGCGCTTACCGTACCGATTCGCCCAGCCAGTTTTAAACTCGATATTGAACCCAGAAACGGTATTCCCGATGCTTTCGATAAAGCCGATCACCTGCACGTCAACCTGGTCAAATGAAACCCCTAATTCGCCTCTTTCTGCTCTATTTACTGCCGATTTCATTACTACAGGCTGAGTCTAATTTTGAAGACACCTACGGAATTCCGGCCAATCAGAATTATAGCGCACTCGCTGATCAGGTAGTTGCCAACCGTTTTGATGAGTCGACATTATCACTGCTGCAAAAGTTGACTCGCCTGGAAAATCTTCAGGCGCGAATTGAGGTGAAATTAAGCCGATATCCCGATGACCCATTAATCTGGTTTCTCTCGGGCCTCAATCAGAACAACCTGGCTGAGGTTAAGTACCTGACCATATTAAACAGTGTCGGCCAACACAGCGCAGCGAACAATATTGATGTATCGAACTACAACATTGCGCGCAGTCGCGCCTATGACAATGCAATCCGGCTCGACGATCCACAACCCCATCAATTGTCATCTTCAATCTACGCCACGATGGGGTATGGACTGAGTAACCGGCAAAAAATTAAAACCTATAGCCGGGAACTGGAACTCGGTAACCCAGCTGAAAACGAAAGCAACGAATGGTTCCTGCACTGGGCAAAAATTGACGCCCTGGTACACGAGAAAAAACTCGACGAAGCGCAGCAGGCGCTCGCGGAATTAAAAAAATTGTTGCAGGAAAAGAAGATAACCTCGTCACCCTATACGAGTATCGTAGAACGCGCCGAATCTCAGGTCACAAAGGAAATTACGACCGCTGATAAGCGTAACTCAAAGGCCCCAGGCCGAGCCAAATCCAAAATGGTCGACGATGAAAATAATAAACCCTGGGACTGGAAAACCTGGTTGCTCATAAGTTTCGGATTTTTCACCTTTAGCTTCGTATTGGGTGCAGCTATATTTTTTCGTCGAGGCTGATGCATACGATGCATACAAGGCATCCGGGTTAATAGGTGATAGTTACCGGAGCCCTTATGCAGCTTATAGCCTACTTGGACTAACTGGGCTAATATAACCACTATAGAAAGCCGATTTTTGACTATACATTAGATTCACCACTTAAGTTCTATGGCGCCGCGGAAATAAAATGGATAAGAACGTTAGTAGTCGTAATACAATTGAAAAGGCCTTTCGTATTAATCTCGATAAATACAAATACGGCACTATTGCAGAAATCGGGGCCGGTCAGGAAGTTGCCCGGCAGTTTTTCAAAGCCGGTGGCGCAGCCGGAACCATCGCAAAAACCATTTCCGCCTACGATATGAAATTCTCCGACGCCATTTATGGCATTCAGGAAGATGGCCGCTATGTGAGCAAGTCACGCGTTGAGGCGATGATCGAAAAAGAGTTCGATCTGGTTATAGATCGGGTTGGTACCTCTCGTTCCAAATCGTCCCGATATTTTTCCTACGGCGCAACAGTAGCCGCAAAAAGCTATCACAACGACAACGAATGTCATGCCTGGTGTGGCATTCGAATGCAAATGTACCCGAATGCGGTAGCGTCTGAAATCATCGTTCATATTCGCATGCGTGATGAAAATGCCGACCGACAACAAAGTGCGCTCGGAACATTTGGCATTAATTTAATCTACGCGGCCAGCTACTATTACGAAGATCCAAAAATTCTAATCGATTCCCTGACAGACAATCTCGAACAAGGTCGCATTGAAATTGATTTCATCAAATTTTCCGGGCCTTATTTTGAAGAAATTAATAATCACGCTATTGCCTTGCACCTTATTCGTAGCTGGAAAGCCCGCGCGATTATGTTCAAGCCCGACGGTTCGGTCATCATTCCTGCAGAGATGCTTTATAAGAAAAACGTACTGACAATACGCGGTACATTCCAACCCATTACCCGCTTAAATGCCGACATGATTGAACAGGGTTTAAAGTATTTCACCAATATGGAAGGTATTACCCTGGATAACAGTATTGCCCTGGCTGAAATTTCGCTTAACGATGCACGGGGCAATGATTTAAAAGTATCAGAAGAAGATATGATCGATCGAGTCAGCCTACTCAATAAGCTGGGTTATAGCGTCATGATTACCGACTATACGCGATATTTCTCTCTTCGGGCCTATTTCAGACAATTCACTAAATTACAAATTGGCATCGTCGTCGGTATCATCAACATCCGGGAAATATTCGACGAAAACAGGTACCGTGGTATCGAGGGCGGTATACTTGAAGGTTTTGGAAAGCTGTTCCCTGACAATACCCGTTTACTGGTTTATCCGGAAGTCGATCAATCCGGTAAATTCCGTGATTTCACCAATGTTGACCTGCCAGAAAACCTGCAGTATTTATACAAGCATCTGCTGGCAAATAATTTTATTTTTGGCATCGAATGCAGCGATAAGGCGTTATTGAATATTTTTTCCCGGGAAGTACTCACACATTTACCGAATGGACGTGGTGACTGGGAACAGTGTTTACCTGAAGGTGTGGCCGAGGAGATTATTAGCCAGAAACTATTCGGTTATCGCGACTAAAAGTTAAACCGACACCTCAGAACATTCAATATACACAGCCAGCACACATCCGTTTATGGTAGTGGTTGAATGCTGCGTGCCTTTTTTCATCAATACCAGATCCCCTACTTTATACTCCGTACCATCACTATCGGTTGCATCACCGCTAATCAGTAAAAACTCCTCGAGACCGTTATGTTCATGCGGCACTGTCATCGTACCGGGCTCCATCTTATACACGTGAAAACCAGTGCCCAAAGGTAAATTTCGATTCAATTGCAGCACACTGCCATCGATTTGGCCGTTGTCATTGACGAAATTTTCGAACTCTGCCTCATCGATATTGGCGATAATGCGATCGCCCGGTGGTACTGGCTTCATGGTTTACTCTATACTGACATCACATTAAGATTGCCACAGCCGTTTGCAATTCGCAATGTGCTAATTAGCGAGTTACGATTATGACCTTATCCATAGCCGCCTGGGACGAGAACAGCGGCCAGCTAGGCGCAGCAATTTCATCCTCCAGCATCAGCGTCAGTAGCCGTTGTTTGCACTGGCAGACCGGTGTGGGTATTGCACTGAGTCAGAATATTACCGATCCTCGCCTGGGCCAGCGCATGCTATCGTTGCTGAGGGACGGCGTGACCGTTGACGATGCCGTTAATGCCACCGTACGGAGCACTCCTTTTTCGGCTTATCGCCAACTTGCATTAATCGATCAGAAGGGTCAATCTGGACTATTTACCGGAGATGCGGTACTTGGCTGTAAATCTTCGGCACAGGGCAGACACTGTGTCGTAGCAGGTAACTTACTCGATACAGAAAGTGTACCCGCTGCAATGGTGGCGAGTTTCGAACAATCAAACGGCTCATTTGGCTTACGCCTGTTAAATGCGCTCAAGGCCGGTGTCGATGCCGGCGGTGAAGCCGGGCCTTTACATTCTGCAGGATTATTAATCGGTGGTGAATTTTCCTGGCCACTGGCCGAACTGCGAATCGACTGGGACGATGATCCGATCGGTAAAATGTTTTGCGGATGGGAGGTGTATGAGCCACAAATAAATGATTATGTCATGCGCGCATTCGCACCTGGAGATGCTCCTTCGTATGGCGTACCCGGAGACCCGTAATGACAGCCTTAAATAGCGAGCAATTACTCGGCCGTCTTATCGCCTATGACACAACGAGCACGACCTCAAATCTTGAGTTAATCGACTTTATTCAAAATTACCTCGATGGGTTTTCGGTGAATTCACAATTGGTCCATAGCGACGACATGACTCGTGCCAATCTCTACGCTACTATCGGCCCCGACGATGTTGGTGGTGTCATGCTGTCCGGACATACCGATGTTGTGCCCACCAGCGGGCAGAACTGGAGCAGTGACCCTTACCAGATAAAAATCGACGAAGCTGCTTTTTACGGTCGCGGCGCCTGTGATATGAAGGGATTTATCGCCTGCGTACTCGCCGCAATACCGCAATTGACGGCGAAGAGACTGTTGACACCGGTACACCTGGCATTTTCATACGATGAAGAAATCGGCTGTGTTGGCGTAAAGAAGCTCATCGATGCGATGCAAGGGTTCGAAGTCAAACCCGTAATCGGATTAATTGGCGAACCCACTGATATGACAATGGTAGTCGGCCATAAAGGCAAAGCCGCCTTTCGTGTTGAGGTCAGCGGTGCTTCCTGCCATTCTGCATACATATCAAATGGCGTTAACGCGGTCGAATACGCTGCCGATCTCATATCATTTATACGTAAAATGAATACCGAGGTTCGGCAGCGACAACTTGTCGATGATACCTATACCGTGCCGCACTCGACTTTCCATGTCGGCAATATCAGCGGTGGTACGGCGTTAAATATTGTCCCCAAGCAATGTCACTTCGAATTTGAAATTCGTAACCTGCCGCAGGACCGGCTCGATAGTTTAATTCACGAAATCAAACACTATGCACAGGATATTCTGCTTGCTGATATGCGACAACGTTTTGAAGACAGCGCTATCAACTTCAGTCCCATTTCAAATTACCCCGGTTTAATTACGTCGAAAGATTCTTATGTCATTGCCTATACCCAGTCGATTAATCCGGTGAATCAATTTGGCGATAATGTCAGTTTTGGTACGGAGGCAGGCCTGTTTGATCGGCATCTTGGTATCAACAGTGTGGTGTGCGGCCCCGGCAATATAGATCAGGCGCATAAACCGGATGAATTTGTCAGTCGAAGGCAAATGCAGCACTGCGACCGAATGCTGGAAAATTTATGCCGCCAATGCACTCGTACTTTTGAGTTTGAGTAACTACCGATATGCGACCTGATATGCCTGAAATTAGCAATCCCATAATTCACGTAGGTTGGCGCGAATGGCTCGCTCTGCCCGAACTTGGACTACCGGCAATTAAAGCCAAGATTGATACCGGCGCAAAAACTTCGGCACTGCATGCTTTTTATACCGAAGCTTACGAAGAAGACGGTATAAACATGGTCAGATTTGGTATTCACCCGATTCAAGGTAAATTTGATCTGGAAGTAGTCTGCAACGCCCCTATAAAAGACCTTCGGCAGGTTACTGACTCAGGTGGCCACAAGGAAATGCGTTACGTTATAGAAAGTAATATCATAATCGGGCTCTATCAATGGCCCGTTGAACTAACCCTGACCAACCGTGATACTATGCGATTTAGAATGCTGCTCGGACGGCGTGCAATGGAAAATCGAGTCGTCGTGGAACCCGGGTCGTCTTATCTTAACGGTAAATTGAAACCACTAAGCTTATACCAAAAACAATCGGAGTCGCCTACATGAAAATTGCGTTATTGTCGAGAAATCGAAAGCTCTATTCCTCTCGTCGTATAATTGAAGCTGCAGAGTCTCGGGGACATGAAGTCATGGTTATCGACGTATTACGGGCTTATATGAATATCGCTTCGCATAAACCGTCAATCCACTATCGAGGTGAAGTACTCAAAGGCTTTGATGCCGTTATCCCACGTATTGGAGCTTCGGTTACAGCCTACGGCACTTCCGTTTTACGACAATTTGAAATGATGGGAGTCTCTCCTTTAAACGAATCGGTTGCTATTAGCCGGTCACGTGACAAGCTACGTTCGCTCCAACTATTGTCACGCAAAGGAATTGGCATGCCACTGACAGGCTATGCCAGTAAACCCGACGATATAAAAGACGTTATCAAAATGGTCGGAGGCGCCCCTTTGGTAGTTAAACTATTGCAGGGCACCCAGGGAATCGGTGTCGTGCTGGCCGAAACTCAAAAGGCCGCGGAAAGTGTCATCGAAGGTTTCATGGGCGTAAAAGCTGACATACTCGTTCAGGAATTTATCAAAGAAGCCGGTGGCTCGGACATTCGTTGTTTTATTATCGACGGCAAGGTTGTCGCCGCCATGAAACGACAGGCGCCCAAAGGCGAATTTCGTTCTAATCTGCATCGTGGCGGCACATCCAGTTTGATTAAAATTACGCCCGAAGAACGCTCTACGGCTGTGCGCGCGGCGCGCATCATGGGCCTCAACGTTGCCGGCGTCGACCTGTTGCGCTCAAACCATGGCCCGGTTGTTATGGAGGTCAACTCCAGCCCGGGGCTCGAGGGCATCGAAGGCGCAACCGGGAAGGATGTTGCCGGTATGATAGTTAATTATATTGAAAAAAGTTGCAAGCCCGGAAAGACCAAGACTCGCGGAAAAGGCTAGTCTGCGTGCGAGCTACGCCTTGCCATGGCCGATTTGGAGTGCTCTGAATCCTAACGTAATTCTTTGAAGGAGTACTAGTTTGCAGTCTGCTATAGAGATTGCCGGCATCAATATCAAACCAGGTAGCCGGCGGTCAATCGATATCCCCCTACCCAGCTTTTATACGCATAGTGCAGCCAGCATGCCGGTGCATGTCGTGCACGGACGCAATCCCGGGGCCTGTTTGCTGGTTTGCGCCGCAATTCACGGAGACGAAATCAATGGCGTCGAAATTATACGTCGTATTCTCACACATAAACTGATCGACAAAATCAAAGGCACATTAATCGCGATTCCGGTCGTTAATGTTTTTGGATTTGTATCAAAATCGCGTTACCTGCCCGACCGGCGTGATTTGAATCGGGCCTTTCCGGGATCGGAAACCGGCTCGATGGCTGCACGCCTGGCGAATACTCTAATGACGGAAGTGATCCCGCATTGTACGCATGCTATCGATTTACATACCGGTGCGGTATACCGCGAAAACCTGCCGCAAATTCGAGCCAAATTAAATGATGATCCAGTCACCGAGGCAATGGCTCGAGCTTTTGGCGTACCGGTTATTTTAAACGCCAACCTGGTAGACAATTCATTTCGTGCCGCTGCCAGCGAAAACAACATGCCTGTAATACTATATGAAGCCGGCGAGGCTCTGCGTTTTGAAGAAGTTGCCATCCGTGCCGGGGTCAAGGGCGTACTTGGGGTGATGTCACATCTTGGTATGCGAAGAAAAAGCTTAAAACACAAAGAAACCAAAACACTTATTGCAAATGCCAGCCAATGGATACGCGCAGGTCAAAGCGGTATTCTGCGCTCATTAGTTGCCTCGGGTTCGAAGGTAGAAAACGGCGAAATCCTCGCCTATATTAATGACCCGCTCGGCAAAAACAGTGAAACAATACTAAGCCCGATATCAGGTATCGTCATTGGCAAAACAAATCTACCGCTGGTCTTTGAAGGTGAAGCCATATTCCACATCGCCAGTTACGAAGAGACAGATCATGTTTCGGACCATATTGAAGCCTATCATGAGGAACTCGATCCGTTGGGGGATAGGCATGAGAGCGATGAGCCGCCGTTGGTTTGATGGATTGGGGCGTTAAATTTTAAACTCCAGTAAGTAATTCAAACGCGGCTTGTTTGGCCGCTTTCTTATCAAAAGTTACCGTTTGCTCGCAGCCGCTAGATTCGTTTACTCTGGCTAAAAGATGGTCGGGAAAATCCACGTTCGAATTTCGATAATCGCTCAGTGCCCGCCAGATAATCTCTGAATTCATCACCTCCAATTGTCCTACCTGTAATAGATGTTCAATAATCGAGGCAATTTCCATCCTGCTTTGTTGATAATTGCTTTCCAGCACCCACGCCAATTCACACAGGACAATTTGACCAATAAAGCAGGGGCTTTCTTCGGTGCAACAGGTTTCTATAAATTCGGAGGCCTGTGCTGCCTGTTTGACGTCATCCTGAACTAGATAGCGTACCAGTACATTTGTATCCAGTCCCTTCAAAGCTGACCTCTCTTTGTCTTGATTGCGGTTTTCATATCCTCAATGGATACGGCTTTTGGGGGTTTTTTGACTATACCTTTTAGCGTGGTCACATGCCTGGTAACAGGTACTATGCAAACCGCACCCTTATTATCAACAATAAAATTTATTTTGTCCCCACTATGCAGGTCGAGCAAGGACCGAATATCCCTGGGTATGGTAATTTGACCTTTACTGGTAATGGTTGCGGCTGGCATAAGACATCTCTTTTATAAATTACTTTACAGTATAATCCTTACTTTATGGTAAGGCAATTTAGTTAGGTGTGGATTCTATAAACTGTTCGGTAACTCCCACACGGTGCCAACTGCTGCATCGTCGCTCCTCCAGAACTCGGGGCCGTTTAAACCGTCATTGGCACCGAAGCCGATATAGGCGACATCCGCTATCAATTTCTGGTTGAGATTGACTGTGGGGGCAACTGACCGGAGTGGGCTGCCACGTGAAAGTGAAGAAATCCATCAGATTGCCGAGCTACTCAGTAGCTCAGGCCACAACACATTGTTTATAGTAAATAATAGACCTGTCCCTATGAGCTTATGGTGGCTAACGCAGGACCCTGCGTTTAAATCCCTGTCCGAACATCCAGGCTTTAAAGCACTGGTTAATGAATTACGATCCCGGTCAATTGCTTCAGATCAAGCGAAGTTGTAACCACCCGTTGAATTTATTTAGCCCGGCCTTTTCCCACAACTTAACGCTGGTTCTCCAGCAACTCTTTCTCATAGATTTTTATATTGTCTGACAGCTGACGTGCCTTTTGTTCCAGCGCTCGATCGACGCCACCACAACGTTCAAGCCCGTCGTTAACACGCCGCAATTCATGGCGGAGGCTTTCTAATTCTCCAGCTAACGCGAGTTCTGCCGAGCGCAGTTCTGCCAGTTTCATCCATCACCTTTATAATTTAGTTCACGAATTGGCCCATATATCCCATAATTTATTCCAGGGTAGCGGAAAACATCACTTGTGTTTTACTTAAAATTTTCGCAAAAGGAATGTGCTCAACGCTGCCAAATAGCGGATGTTGGGTAAGTTTGTTTTGGCTTAGCCGGGGTGATGTGATGCCGCATAGAAAACGCGTGAGTATGTAGGCGTTGGCTAAAATCGTTGTACGTTCCGAGGTCAGTTTTTCTACCTGCCGCCAATAGCTATTTTCAACATCTTCCACTGGTCGAGTCGCCCAGTGTGGCGAAAGTTTGCTGTTATTCTGATTACAACCGCTACAGTGCCCACAGTCCTGTAAGCGTTGTTCGCCGAAATGGGCGGCGAGTGCATTGGTCTGGCAGCCACCAAGTGCGACCAGCTCAAGTACCTGTTGCAGACGTTTTATTTCTGCCTGTTCACGTTTCTGAAAACGCTGATGTAATTCGGCTGCCAGGGATACGATGGATTGCGGGTGCCGCAGGATGCGATAGGACTGACGCACGCCGGCGACTTTTAGTTCCAGTAATTGCTGTTGCGCCAGCCAGTCGAGGGCGGCGAGAATCCGTTCGCGGCTGGCGCCAAGGTCTGTGGCAGCTTGCGCAGGGTCGAGTTTGAACCAGGTTCTCCCCTTCACCGCCCGTCGAAATAATGCGCCAAGAAATTCCTTTCTCTCTCCTTCGAAACGATCAAGAATTTGACTGGAACTTTGCAGTGGTTTGAAACTGTAGTCGGTATAGAAGGGTGTGCCACCCAGCAAATAACCATCTAGTTCAAGATAAGTGAGCAAGGTGCGTAACACCAGAGTTCGAATATCATGCTCAAAGGAAAGGGCGTAAAGGCTTACTTCCAGGTTATGTCCAACCGGATACTGCGCGAAAAGCCCTTCGATCAATTGTAAAATTGACGACTCATCAGGGGTGTCACCATAGATGAAATTTTCCAGAACATTAAGGTCATCGACGCAAGCGAGCATATGGCAAATGGAGGTTTTTCCGTCGCGTCCCGCACGGCCAATCTCCTGTGAATAATTTTCCAGGCTTTTGGGCAGGTTGTAGTGGTAAACGGCTCGAATGTTAGCCTTATCGACACCCATACCAAAGGCAATAGTCGCTACTACAATGGCGTGTTCAGAGGACATAAACCATTCCTGAACTTCATTGCGCAACTCCGTTTTTAGCCCGGCATGATAGGCCCGGGCGGGTAAACCGGCATCTGCTAACTGACTCGCTACCTGCTCGGCGGTTTTTTGCTGGGTGACATAAACAATGACGGTAGCGGGTGGTTGTGTCTGGATCTGTTTGAGTAAAATTTGATCGCGTGTTTCCGTATTCACCACCTGGGTGACGATGTTGAGATTGGCTCGGTAAAAGCCGGTACGCACCGCGCAGTCTGCCGAAATATCGAACTGACGGCAGATATCATCCAGCACCGGTGGGGTTGCGGTAGCCGTCAACGCAAGAATACGTTCAGCTTTGAATTCTCGCGCAAAGCCCGCCAGTTTGAGGTAATCGGGGCGAAAGTTATGCCCCCATTCTGAAATGCAATGGGCTTCATCCACCGCAAATAATGAAATATCGATAGGTTTCAGGCTTTCGCGGAAACGTTCATTATTGAAGCGCTCGGGAGCCACATACAGTAGACGCAGCGAACCATTTTTAAGCTGGCCCATCACGTCGCGGTATTCATCGGCGCTGAGGCTGGAATCGAGTCGTCGGGCGTTAATGCCACGCAAAGCAAGGGCGTCGATCTGATCTTTCATCAGCGCAATCAATGGCGACACTACCAGTGTTACACCGGGTAATAACAGGGCAGAGAGCTGGTAACACAGAGATTTGCCACCTCCGGTGGGGAATACCGCAGCGCTAGAATTGCCTTGCAACAGGTGCCGAATGACCTGTTCCTGTCCGGGGTGGAATTCGCCGTATCCGAAATATTGTCGCAGCTGCTGACGTAAGCTATCCGTCAAGTTTGACTCCTTTCATTTTGCCAGTCTGGAAGTATAATTCCGTTGAAAAATTTAATCATATTATTACGGAACATACCCTCAAATGAGTCAATCTTTGACTGAACAGGATCCCTTTATTTTCGATATTGAACAACTTTATGCGGTTGCCCCGGAACATATTATCCGCCAGGGGCTGGCCCATTTTCAACATAATAGTGTGACCGAACTGGGCTGCGAAGGAGACCGGCTGCAAGGCTATGTAGAGGACAGGGAATCAGGTGAAATCCTGACAACAGGGCTTGATTATGATGGAGATGGAAACCTCGATATCAGCTGTGACTGTTCGAAAGAATCGTCATTTTGCCGCCATGCGATCGCGCTGCTATACGCCTACGCCAATGACAAGGAAGGCAATGATGAGCTTTGCGGTGCTGTCGATAATGCGATTGAAGAAAGGGTCAAGCGCGGACGTGCCGAAGTTGAAGTGAAAAAGCAGGGTGGTAAGCCGGGTTTTGGTCTTTGGAGCGCACGTTCGATCAGTGTGGCGAGCCACTTTTCCGGCAGTTACCGGGTGCATATTCGTTCACTCACACAGAGGGCCAATTACTGTAGCTGCCCGGATTTTACCGGTAATCAGCTCGGAACCTGCAAACATATTGAAGCGACACTGCAAAAAATCAGCAAACAACGTAATTATGCCCGGCTCAAACGAGAGGGCATCAGCTACCCTTATATTTTTCTCAATTGGGGTGTGCAGAACGCGCCGCAGATTGCGTTGCATCGCTGTGCAGAAAGTCATACCGGTTTAGATTCAATCCTTCAGGAGTACTTCGATGATCAGGGGTTGTTCAGCGGTCGGCTGCCGGATGATTTTTTCCGGCTGGCCGAGCAACTGGAAAATCGTGAAGATATAGACCTGGGGCAAGATGCGCTGGATTTTGCCAAAAGAAAAGCTGCCGATGCGGTGCATGCGGCACGCGCCCGCACCATCAGGGAAGAAATCATTAAATCCGCTGGACGGCTGCCGGGCATCAAGGCCAAGCTTTATCCGTATCAGGTCGAAGGCGTTGCCTTCCTGGCCGCCAATGGGCGCGCCTTGCTGGCGGATGACATGGGGCTAGGCAAAACCCTGCAAGCCATAGCCGCTGCCAGCTGGTTGCATCAACATGCCCACGTCGAGCGCGTATTGATCGTTTGCCCGGCGTCTTTAAAACACCAGTGGGCCAGGGAAATCAAACGGTTTAGCGGACTGGAGGTGGAAATTATTCAGGGCAATGCGGCAGCCCGAGGTGTATTGTACCGGCGTACCTGCGTGTTCACTATCATCAACTATGAGCTGGTATTACGCGATCTTTCGGTGATCAATGAACAGTTCAGCCCCGATCTGCTGATTCTGGATGAGGCGCAGCGCATCAAAAACTGGCGTACGCAGATTGCAACGGCGATTAAACTGATCCCCTCGCGTTATGCCTTTGTGCTTTCCGGCACGCCGCTGGAAAACCGCCTGGAAGATCTCTACAGCCTGATGCAGGTCGTCGATCCCCGTGTGCTGGGACCTTTGTGGCGATACCTGATTGATTTTCATATTACCGACGAAAAAGGCAAGGTGCAGGGTTATCGCAATCTATCTGAATTACGTATGCGCCTGGCGCCAGTGATGTTACGGCGGGATCGACGCCTGGTGGCGGATCAACTGCCGGCAAGAATCCAGCAGCAAATCGACTTGCCACTCACTGATAAACAGCGCGAATTACATGATGCCGCGATGTCAGCCGCCGGATCGTTAGCGCAGATCAGCAAAAAACGTCCCCTCACACCCGGCGAGCAACATCGTATGATGGCGGCACTGCAACAGGCGCGCATGGCCTGCGATGCGGCCGGTCTGGTGGATAAGGAAACGCCGGGTGCGCCCAAGCTGGATGAGCTGGATAGATTGCTCGACGAACTGTGCGTGCAAGGTGGGCGTAAAGCGGTGGTATTTTCGCAGTGGACACAGATGACCGAAATGGTCGAGCGGCGTATCAACAAACTTGGGCTGGGCTGTGTCCGCCTGCATGGCGGCGTGCCGACCAGCAAACGCGGAGAATTGATGGACCGCTTTCGCGATAATGATTCAATCCAGGTTTTTATCTCTACCGATGCGGGTGGCGTTGGTCTTAATCTGCAAAGTGCTTCGGTACTGATTAATCTCGATATTCCATGGAACCCGGCAGTGCTGGAACAGCGCATCGCACGCATCCACCGGCTGGGTCAACGAGAAAACGTACAGGTGATATTGCTGGTGACGCCTGAAGGCTACGAAGGTCGGGTGATGGAACTGGTGCAGAATAAACAGAATCTGTTTGATAATGTGATCGACCCGGATGCCAGTGAGGACGTGGTCGGTGTATCGCCCAAATTGCTGGAAAAACTGCTGCAAGACCTGACGGTTAGAGAGCAAGCCGGAGCCGCGAGTGCTAATACCGAAACGGATTTGGAAGGCGCACAAAATGCTGCCGCGGATCTGGCCGATAATGCTATCCAACCCAGCATGGAGAAGCGCGATACAGAAGCCGAAATTACCCGCTGCATCGAAACACTGCAGCATCGCCTGGGTTCACGGATAGAGCGCATTATGGGCGCGAATGGCGGGCTGTTGGTGATCATCGATCATGTCGATGAGGCTGAGGAACATTTTTCTCAGCAGCTTTCTGCAACGAGTGACATTCAGATTGCGCTAATCGATCTGCCTAGCCTGAATAGCTTACGCCGGCTCGGACTCTTATCGGAACAGCAGCCAGTTTATTATCATTCGGCAGACACTCGGCAACAGGATGTGACTCCGGCACTGATGATATTCGCCAATCAAAGATTGACCGCAGCAGAGACCCTGTTGCAGCAGGACATGACCGCCCCGGCGATGGATTTAATCGTCGCAGCATTGCTTGCAACCGCCGCGGTACGCGCAGGTTTAGCGCATGCCATCACTATCGAGCAGGCTGGTATCTGGGTCTATAGCGAAGCCCTGCCGAATGGATGGCTTGATGAGTCTCAGGCCAGTCTAATCATGCGTGTGGTAGCACTGATGCAGGCTGATTCTATACCGGAATCGTTGCTCGGAGATCTATTACAGGAGTGCAGGGAGTTTGTGGCTAGTAGTTGAGTATATGGAAATTCCAGTATAAGTTCCTGCGCTTACTTTAAATTTGCCTTATTGCTTCAGATCGTCGGATCGGGTTCTTGATCGTCAATCAGGTAATTTGTATATAATTCTGGACAGAACACTAATACTCATCATTTCGAGCTGAACTGCCTGGTTGATCCATCATCACAGCTCTTCCGCCGTCAATGAACTACGTTCTACCGCTTGCTCTTTAATCGGCCAATGCACCACTGCTGCAAACAAACCGAGTGCAACGCCTACCCACCAGACTATATCGTAGGAGCCGGTTTGGTCATACAATACACCACCGAGCCAGACTCCTAAAAACGAGCCGATTTGATGGGAAAAGAAAACAATACCACCGAGCATGCCGAGATAACGAGTGCCGAACATGACGGCTACGAGTCCGTTGGTGGGTGGTACGGTAGAAAGCCAGAGCAGTCCCATGACAACCGAAAAGACCATGATCGTCGTCGGGCTTACTGGCGTTAGCAGGAAAATAGTTATAACAACGGATCGGCAAAGATAAATCCACACCAGAAACATCGGTTTGGAATATTTTTGACCAATATACCCTGAGCCCAGCGAACCGATAATATTAAAAAACCCGATCAGGCTAATCGCCACCACCGCCCATTTTGAAGCGATGCCGAGATCGCTGATATAGGCAGGAAAATGTGCTGTAATAAAGGCAACCTGAAATCCACAGACGAAAAAACCGGTAGTCAATAGTAAATAACCTTTATGGGAAATCGCCTCCAGTAAGGCTTCTCTGAAACTTTGTTCAAACTCTGTAGTGGCAATTTTTGAGGTCGATGAGTTGCCACGCAGTGGTACCGCGAGGACCGGGATAATAAGCATGATAGCGGCGAGTACCAACAGACTATCCGACCAGCCGAGGGCATCAATCAAGCCCTGTGATATCGGCGCATAGATAAACATTCCAAAAGAACCCGCCGCAGTACCCAAGCCGAAGGCCATAGAACGTCTCTCGGGGCTGACCAATCGCGCCAATGCCGCCAGTATGACACCAAATGAGCAGGCGGCTATACCCACGCCAACTAGAACACCGCCACCGATATGTAGCCATAACGGAGAATCCGCGTGGGCCATCATTACTAAACCGCAGATATAAATTAGTACACCGGACGAAAGGACTCGCCAGGTACCGTATCGGTCAGACACAGCCCCGAGAAAAGGCTGCCCGAAGCCCCAGGCCAGATTCTGAATTGCCATTGCCAATGCAAAAGTTGAACGATCCCAGCCAGTATCCTGTACCATCGGCACCTGGAAAAAACCCATTGCCGAGCGCGGGCCAAAGCCCAAAAGCGCTATCAGACAGGCGCAGGTTATCGCTAGCCAGGTGATGTTTCCTGTTATTTTAGTTTTGTCTTCAGACATGGAATAACTCGGTTATATATTAATTCACAGCCTGATTAATAAATCGGCAAACTAGAGAGACAAATTCACATGAGCATCAAAATTCTTGCTACCGGTGGTACCTTCGATAAAATATACTACGATGCCAAGAACGATTTTCATATTGGCGAACCGATGGCAGCCACCATACTCGAAGAAGCCAATGTCAGTTTCGACTACGAGGTTGAATCCATCCTCGAAAAAGACAGTCTGGATATTACCGACCAGGACCGCGAACAAATTCGCCGAAAGGTCAACGAGCAATCCCACGATAAAATTATCATTACACATGGCACCGATACAATGATTCAAACCGCTTTGTGTCTGCTTGATATTTCTGACAAAACCATCGTTATTATCGGCGCGATGCAGCCCGCGCGAATGCGTTTCAGCGATGCCAGCTATAATATCGGTTTCGCCAGTAGCGCGGTGCAAATATTACCTCCAGGTGTTTATGTGGCAATGAATGGACAAATATTCGATCCCCGTAATACACACAAAAATGTTGCACAAAGCCGATTTGAATCCATCAAATAAGAGAGGCTAAACAGTGTACTATCGGCTTAATTATAAACCAGAGATAAAGCGAATTGTGCTTCAATTTTTTGTCACGGGAGTTCGATAAATGTATGGTTATCAGCCTGCCATTTTACAGGCAGTTCCAGTGCAGGCGCGTTATTTGTCATTCAACCTGTCCACACAGGCAAGCTCCAGGGAAATAACCAATAGAATTCAATCGATCGAAATCGAAAATAACGTCGTCGCTATTGGACAGTCTTTGCTCGACAAATTAAACAGGACTATCACCGGAATGAAAATCATGCCTGACTTTTCGACCGGGAACATCGACATCCCATCGACACCGGTGGATTTATGGATATGGTTACGAGGCGATGATCGTGGTGAATTGCTACACCGCACAAGACGACTCGCTAAACAGCTGCAACCAACATTTGAGCTCAACGATTCTATCGACGCTTTTCGCTACGCCGAGGGGCGTGATCTCACCGGATACATCGACGGTACGGAAAACCCGAGGCACGAGGCCGCCGTCACGGCCGCGATTGTATCAGGCAGTGAAGACTCGCTCGATGGTTCAAGCTTTGTCGCAGTCCAACGCTGGTGTCACAATCTCGACCAATTCGAATCATTTGATCGGAACCATCAGGATGATATTATCGGCAGGCATTTTGAAGACAATGAGGAATTCGACGAAGCACCTGAATCCGCTCATGTTAAACGAACTGCACAAGAAAGTTTTGATCCAGATGCTTTGTTGTTACGTCGCTCGATGCCCTGGAGTAGAGGCCTGATCGGTGGTTTGATGTTCGTTGCTTTTGCTCGTTCGTTTTATTCTTTCGAAGCCCAGATCGAGCGAATGATCGGTATCGAAGATGGCATTATCGATGGATTGTTCGAATTTTCGAGACCGGTAACCGGCGCCTATTTCTGGTGCCCTCCCGTTATTGATAAAAGACTTTTATTAACAGCGCTAAATATCTGATTCGCGGGAATTATAAACTTCTATATGACGGCACGTAAACTCCTGAAAATTATCCTGCCATTAATTGCTATCGGCCTATCGACGGCGATTGCTCAGTATTTGATCAATAGCCAGGAACAGAAAAGGCAACCCGAATTAAAAGAAAAAGTCTGGCAGGTAAATGTTATCCAGGCATCGCGGCAATCACAGGCACCGAACATTACTTTATATGGCCGTGTCGAATCACCTGAACAATTACAGGCGGCAGCTCCAGGAGCCTCTATAGTCCAGCAGATTAATGTCAGGAGCGGTGATTCGGTAACTAAAGGCGAAGTTCTGGTAAGTCTGGACAGGCGGGATTTCGAATCGCAACTAATACAAGCTAATTCAGAAATCGGAGACCTCCAGAGCCAGATCAGTGAGTTAAAAATTCGGCACGCTACTAATCTGGCATCGCTAAAAACAGAACGTGACCTCTTGCAACTTGCCGAAAACGATGTCAAACGCATGCGCAAATTAAAAAACCAGAATCTGGGATCAGATTCTACTTTAAGCGATGCGCTCAATACGCTCGGTCGCCAGCAGTTATCATTTCAAAATCGACAACTGGAAGTCGACATTTTCCCTTCCAGACTGAAAATGCTTAAATCAAGACACCAGCAGTTCGAGGCAAAATACCAGATCGCAAAATTGATGATAGAACGCAGCAAAGTCGTCGCCCCCTTTGATGCCATGATCAATTCAGTACCCGTTTCTGTTGGTGATCGTGTCGCCACCGGACAAACTCTGATTTCACTTTACCCAGTACAAAGCCTCGAAATTCGAGCCCACATTCCTTATAGTCATATTGCTGATATTCAAACAGCAATGACGGGCGGCGAATCCATCTGGGCTGAAATAAAACGCGGAGCCGAAACGCTCCAGTTCGATTTAATCCGTTTGTCCGGGGATGCCACAGCCACCGGCATCGATGCCTTTTTTGACACCGGTACAGCCAGTATCGAACTACGCTCAGGCGAATTTCTGACATTGACTTTATCACTACCAGTACAAAGCAATGTCATTGCTATTCCCTTTCAGGCAATTTATGGCAACTCGAGAATTTACCTCAAACGCGACGACCGACTGGTGGCTATAGATGTGGACGCCGTAGGGCAGTTTCAGACAGATGGCATTTTGGGCGAAACTCGTTTACTGGTTCGAAGTGATAAGATCATAGACGGCGATTTAATAGTTACCACCCACCTGCCCAACGCAATCAGTGGCCTCAAAGTCAGGACTGTCGACAATGACAAAGCCAAATGACTTAATAGGCTTGTTTGCCAATCATCGTGTCGCTGCTAATTTACTGATGGCGATGATGATACTTGCCGGTATAGTCGGCCTGAAAAAACTCAATGTACAGTTTTTCCCCAATTTCGAACTCGATTCTATCTCGGTCACCACTATCTGGACCGGTGCCAGCGCTGAGGATATAGAAACCGGTATAACTATTCCGCTAGAGCAGCGTTTACGCAGCGTCGATCAAATCAAAGAAATGGCTTCATCTTCAGCGCCCGGTGTTTCGGGATTGACGCTCGAGTTCCACGAAGGTACTGATATGATTCTGGCACTGGATTACGTCAAGAAAGCAGTTGCGGATTTCACCAACCTGCCCGATGAAGCCGAAATACCCCGTGTTTCGCAGATACTGCGTCACGAGTCGGTTGCGCGTCTGCTAATCAGCGGTCCGAAAAAGCTCGATGAATTGAGGATTCTGGCCCGACAGTATGAACGGGAACTAATTGCTCGGGGCATCGATAAAGTCGAGGTACTAGGTCTACCCGAAGAGACCGTTCATATCGAAGTCGAAGCCGAACAGCTACGACGCCTTGGCATAGGTTTCGACGAACTGGCAAGGAGAATCGACAACCAGAGCCAGGACTTACCCGCTGGTTTAATCGGTGAAAATGACGGCACGCGAGAAATTCGAAGTAAAAACCAGCGCCGCTCACCATTACAGTTCGAAAATTTAGACATTGTCAGCGACACCGCAACGCGTATTAATTTGCGCGATATCGCTACTATCGAACGACGCATTAAATCTGGAACGCCTTTTATTACCATCAGTGATCGGGCCGCGGTGGTACTGGTTTTACGGCGCAACGAAAACGGCGATTCACTGAAATCTGCCGACATTTTGCAGAAATGGCTGGACGATACCAGGCCTACATTGCCTACCGACATAGAAATCCAGGTTTTTAACGAGCGTTGGGCATTGATAAAAGATCGCATACTACTTTTAGTCAAAAATGGTGTCGGTGGTCTGGTTCTGGTACTGATTATTCTCTACCTATTTCTGTCGGCTCGCGTGGCATTCTGGGTGGCAGTCGGTATACCTGTCTCATTTATGGCTACTCTGGCAATACTTTACCTGCTAGGCGGCAGTATCAACATGGTTAGTCTGTTTGCTTTGATTATGGCGCTCGGCATTATCGTCGACGATGCTATCGTCGTCGGCGAGGACGCACAGGCACATTACGAAATGGGCGAGGACCCGTTAATAGCATCGCAAGGCGGCGCACGGCGCATGCTTGCGCCGGTCATGGCGTCATCGCTAACAACCATTGCCGCATTTTTACCGCTAATGCTAATTGGTGGTCATATGGGCAATATCCTGTCGGCCATTCCGATGGTTATTGTCTGTGTGATCATTGCTTCGCTGATCGAGAGTTTTTATATATTACCAGGCCATTTACGCCACGCCTTTGCGCATAGCCATAACAAGCCTGTATCGACATTCAAACGCAGACTCAACCAAGGCTTTGGCTATTTTCGCGATCGTCTTTTTCGCCCGGTGATTCGTTCTGCCATCGAATTTCGCTGGACAACTATCGCTTGCGCAATTGGCTTTTTAATTTTGGCAATCGGATTATTTCTCGGTGGCCGTACTGGATGGCAATTTTTTCCATCCCCCGAGTCGACCACGATTTATGCGAATATTCGTTTTGTAGCAGGCACTGCCGAGGAGAACGTTGAGGAGTTTTTAAAGACCCTTGAAATTGCTTTGGTAGACACGGCGGAATCTTACGATGAAACACTGCTTTCAAGCTATTACACCATGCACTCCTCGTCTTCAGGCCGCGGTCGTGCAATAAGCGGTGAACGTAATGGTTCAATATATGTCGAGTTACTCAGTTCCGAATATCGCCAAACTAGCAATCGCGATTTTATTCAGAACTGGCGTTCCCGTATCAATCTTCCCGCCGGTGTCGAAAACTTTAAAATATCGTCGCGTCGGGTCGGTCCACCGCAACGAGATTTAAATATTCGCTTAACCGGCACGACACCACAGGAATTGAAAAATGCGGCTTTGGACCTGGCTGAAGCATTGACCAATATATCCGGAGTATCCGCTATCGACGATGATCTACCCTACGGACGCGAGCAATTGATATTTTCAATGACACCGGCGGGTGAAGCACTGGGTTTATCGATCGGTGATCTGGGGCGCCAATTGCGCGCAGCCTACGACGGCATCATCATTCAGCGATTTCAACAGGGCGCCGATGAAGTAGAGGTACGTCTGCAATTGCCCAGACGGGCGCAACGCCGGCTCAGCAGCCTGTTTCAATTACCTGTTAAGCTACCCGACGGCGAATTCGTGCCACTGGAGAGCGTGGCCGATTGGCAATCCAGCCAGGGTTTTGAAGCATTACGTCATTTCAACGGAAAATTATCAACCGATGTCACTGCCGATGTTGACGCCAATGCCAATAGCACGATTGAAATCGTTCGGGGCCTGCAACAATCGACATTGCCAGCACTGGCCAGCCAATATGGTATTCAATATAGCGTCGAAGGTAGTTCGGCGAGCCGCCGCGAAACTTTCTCAGATATGAAAACCGGCGCAATGATTGCGCTGTTATTAATGTATCTGGTGCTCAGCTGGGTCTTCTCATCTTACGGCTGGCCACTACTGGTCATGCTCGGCATACCACTTGGACTGGCCGGTGCAGTTTTCGGACACTGGATAATGGACATGAACATGACTTTATTGTCATTGTTCGGATTTTTCGGGTTGTCCGGCATCGTCGTCAACGATTCGATCATACTGGTGATTTTTTATCGACAGGTTCGCGCCAAAGGCATGTCAATAGTTCAGGCGCTCGAAGAGGCGGCCTGCCAACGCCTGCGCGCGGTGTTACTGACATCACTGACCACTATCGCCGGTTTAACGCCATTACTGTTTGAAACTTCGAGGCAGGCACAGTTTCTGATTCCGATGGCAGTATCAATCGCTTTCGGACTGGCCTTCGCTACCCTGTTAATATTACTGGTCATTCCTGCAATGCTGTCGATTTATGAAGACGTTGCGCACTGGTATCAGCATGATGGCGAATTCGTACCACCACACAAACTATAAAACGAAGCATTATTATCTATGAACGGACAGATTACAGCGTTGGAAAAAGAACAGTTAGAATCGGTAGCATTGCCAATCTGGAAAAATATTATCGAGGCTTCGCGTGAACAAGATTATGCGCGGTTTTCGCGGGGATTTTCCGACGAATTACGCGCGAAACTATCTGAGGAGCACTTTCGGATCAGCTGTCAGGAAATCCCGCTGTTAACCACGATTGATGCCAGCTACGAATTTATCGATTCTATCAAGCGCGAAAAGGGAATTACCATCCTCTGGCGTCTCCAAAGCACCCGATATGCCGGCGATTTCCTCGGTATTCTTACCCTGCAAAGCAGCGATTCGGGTATGGAAATCACCGGCGTATCAGTCAGCTAGCCTATCACTTCGTCCAGTCCAGCATCTTCTAAGTACTCTGAATCAAGGGTGCTGCCATCGCCCTCGTTCATATCGACCAGGGCAAGATTCAGTCTTACCTTAAAACAGGAACCCTCCCCGGGCGTTGATTCAACACTAACCTCACCTTGCATTAGATCTGCGATCTTTCTGGTAATCGCTAGGCCAAGGCCTGTACCCCCATAGCGCCGGCTAATCGACTGGTCAACCTGTGAAAACGCCAGAAATAGTTTTTCTCTGGCTTCGGCATCCAGACCAATACCGGAATCTTCGACTTCAATTTGAATGCTCGCAGACCTGCTCTCGCTCATAGCGACCGATATTGCCAGTCGAACAGTTCCCGAGTCGGAGAATTTGATCGCGTTATCCAGCAATTTAAGTATCACCTGACGTATTCTTTTTTGATCGCCGCTAAAAAATCTTGGTGAATCTACTTGATACTCAAACACCAGATCGAGTTTCTTTTCTATCGCCTTGTTACGCAGAAAACCCAGACATTCCCGTCCAGTCGCCTCAAGATCGAAAGCCATCATTACCAGGTTGAGCCTGCCTGCATCCAAATTGGAATAATCGAGTATGTCATTAATAATATTCAGCAATTCCTTGCCCGACCGGTTAATCACATTCACAAACTCTTTTTGCTCATCGTCCAGGGATGTATCTTCAAGCAACTGCGCCATACCCATAACGCCGTTCATCGGTGTCCTGATTTCATGACTCATTGTGGTCAGGAACTGGGTTTTCGCTACCGTGGCTGCCTGGGCCTGATCCAGCGACTGCTTCAACTTTTTTGTCATCTTGTTGAACGAATGGCCCAGTTCTGCAATTTCATCCCGGCCTTCTACATCGACCTGATAGTCAAGTTCGCCACCTTCAATGCGCCTCGAAGCAGCGGCCAGGCTGGATATCGGTCGTGATAAACCACGGGCAAATAAAATGGCTACCGCCACAACCAGAATCAGAAAAACCAGGCCTAAACGAAGTATCTGTCGTTGCAGCCGTAGTGCCGCCTGAAAAGCCTCGGCCTCGTCTATCTTGACTACCATGCCCCAATGTAGCCGGGGCAGATAACGCCAGGCCGCTATAACTGACTGCCCGCGGTAATCCACATAACGGCCGCTGGATGACTCGCCTTTAATTGCCTGCTGGATGGGCAGGTATTTTCCTTTACGGGGTTCAAGATAACGTTTATAAGCTGCGTTTTCATCGTGGCGTAATGGCGAAACCAGTAGCACCTTATCGAATTCCTGTTTCCCCAGCATCACTTCGCCAGTTCTTTTCAGACCGGTATAATCTGAAGTAAAATCATAGAGAATATTTGTTTTCATTTGAATCGCGACAACTCCCAGGGGGCGGCCTTGTGCATATAGTGGAATCGCAATAAACGCGCTGTACTCATTGCCAGACGGCTCATAAACATCGAACCCGGAAAAATTGGAACCCCGCATGGTTAGCGATAAGTCATAGGCGTACGCTATGGTAGCCGACTCGTAGGGACCATCGTAAAGATTGGTACCAAAATCACTTTTATGCTGTAGCGAAAATACAATATCCGCATCATCTGATATCAGGTAAATATCTTCAAAGTGGCGCGTGGTTTTATAATATTCGAGAAAATCGCGTATCTCAGCATCGAGTGCCCGATATTCTGTCGATTCAATACCCTGCTGAAATGCGTTCGGCAGGCGCGACAGGGCCGATCTAATCACTGGTGATTTCGCCAGCACATTGGCAAAGGATTCCTGATTGTCAAAGTACTTCTGAATTTGTAGGACCTTGTAGTCCGCAATGGTATTGACGGTATTTTCGATTTCGGTATGAATCGCCCGTTTTGATTTTTCAACCGTGATCAGGCCGGTAATAATCAATGGCACAATCGAGACCAGAACTAAAACCAGCATCAACTTGGAACTGATTTTGGTCAAGACAGATTTCTGCAGGGATAAATTCGATTCACGAGCTGCTACGACCGGCGGGGCCGATACGGGGATATCCATACTTATATAGCACAGTTACCGCAAATCGTTAGCGCTGTCGATAATACTGCTATCGCAATCCTGATTTAACTATCAGTACCACCGACCGTAATTTCGTCTATTTTCAAGCTTGGCTGACCAACACCAACGGGTATGGTCTGACCTTCTTTACCGCATACGCCGACGCCCTGGTCGAGCGCCAGGTCGTTTCCTACCATCGATATCTTGCCCATCACTTCGGGGCCTGAGCCGATTAAAGTCGCACCTTTAACCGGGGCACCGATTCGACCATTCTCGATCAAATAGGCCTCGGACAACGAAAATACGAAGCGACCAGAAGTAATGTCAACCTGGCCGCCGCCAAAATTGACTGCGAACAAACCTTTATCAACAGTACTGACTATTTCTGCGGGGTCGGACTCACCAGCAAGCATGTAGGTATTGGTCATGCGCGGCATCGGCAAATGGGCGAATGATTCACGTCGTCCATTCGAAGTCGACTGAGTACCCATCAGGCGCGCATTCATTTTATCCTGCATATACCCTTTGAGAATACCATTCTCGATCAGCACGGTATTTTGTGCCGCCACACCTTCGTCATCGATGCTCAATGATCCACGCCGGTCTTTAATGGTCCCATCATCCACCACCGTACAAAGAGGCGAAGCGACTTGATCGCCTATTCGATTGCTGAACGCCGAGGTCCCCTTGCGATTGAAATCGCCTTCCAGACCGTGCCCAACAGCTTCATGCAATAAAACGCCGGGCCAGCCTGGCCCAAGCACAACGGCCATCGAGCCGGCCGGTGTGGCAACTGACTCAAGATTATTGGCGGCCTGTCGAACCGCTTCACGGGCAAACCCATAGGGAAGATCAGAATCAAAAAAAACATCATAGGAGTGACGACCACCACCGCCTGAGCTGCCCTGTTCACGGCGTCCATTTTCATGCATTAATACCGTCACGTTAATACGCACCAGCGGACGAATATCGCTACCGAGCGTATTATCAGTCGCTGCTACCAGAATATGATCAATGCCGCCTGTCAGTGAGATAATAACCTGTTCGATTCTGTCATCCAGAGAACGCGTATAGCTATCGAGTTTTTTCAGCAAATCGACCTTATCGTCCGCGCTGCGGCCGTCGACCGGATTTTTCTTCGTGTACAATGCCTTGCCGGTAGCGTTTTTTAATACCACCTGATGACTCCCCTCCTGACCCTGTCGGGCAATTGCACGTGCATTGCTCACGGCCTGTGCTATAGCGTTGGATTGTAGATCGTCGCAGTAGGCAAACCCGGTTTTCTCTCCCGACATAGCACGAATACCAACGCCTTTTTCGATATTAAAAGATCCTTCTCGAATAATGCCATCATCCATTACCCAGGATTCCTGTTGCGTCGTCTGGAAATATAAATCGCCTGCATCAATATGCTGACTTTGCAGTCCATCGAGGAAACTATTGAGTGTATCGATACTCAATCCGGTTGGTTGCAGTATGAGACTACTTACGGTGTCGAGTGTGGCGGGCATATATTTTCCTGATCGAGGTTGCGTGTTATTGCTCAAAGTCCGATCGTTTGCCAACGATAAGACGAATTTCATCGGCAGACTGACTACCGGATACCAAAGCTATATAGTCTGCCGGAATACCCAGTGACACTAACCAGTCGCGTAATTCAGTCGCCCATATTTCACCGCTATCTTCACCTGGATAACGAATCAAGATACCGTAATCGGCCGCTTTTTCCCAATAACTCACCGCAGCACGGATAGCGCCAAATTCCGCAATCACAGCGCCATTGCGCGGTCGCGACCATTCATCAGCACTGAGACTGAATATACGCAAACTGTTCGCCTGTGCCGGTAAATTCAGTAGCAATAATAATCCGACAGTTATCAACTTACTTTTCATTGTTTCCTGACCACTTTTTTGTTTCCTTAACGACCGGCTTCGGTTTATTGATCGGAATTATTACCGGATCATCCCAGCTACCGGTCATACTGTATTCAATTTCGACCGATTCATCGATTGTTGATTTAAACAGATTTTGTAGTAACAGCAAACCCCAACCGACAGGGCTTCCTGCTATGGCACCACCTATTAATGGTAAAGCCTGTCTAACTTTGGGTACTACGTAGATTTTTTGATCGTAATCACGATCACGCATTCCGGTTTTTCCGACGATATTAATTTTAACTGAAGGCCCATCCATTCTTGTATTTTTAGTGTACAAGCTCTGTCCGTCGAGTAGCAGATCACCTTTAATCTTGTCGAATTCGAGGCCATCGAATAACACATCGGAAAAGTCGAAGAAAAGTCGGCGCGGTAATGCACTGAGGCTTAACAGTCCGACAAAACGGCCCGTACCGGGTTCAACGTCTTTCAATATACCATCTTCCAGTATTAGATGTCCCTTACCACTTAGAATATCCCAATTAGGATTGACGATTTCCGCGGGCCAGTCGATCTCCCCGCTAAAATTGATACTACCATTGTGAATGGTATCGCCAAAACCGAGTGCTGCGAGGGTTTGACCGAATTCATCACCTTTGATCGAAACTTCCATATGCGAATCATTTAATCTGGTACCAGCATTATAATGCCAGTACCCACTGGATTCGAATTGAACTTTGCCGTGTTTGAACTTTAAGGAATCGATTAAAAGCGATGTGTCGTCCAGGCTGGTATCAATTTCCAGGTTGGAAACTTCTCTATCGTCGTAAGCAAATAGCTTACTGCGAAATCGCATATTGAAAAAATCATTTGGCACCCAGCTTGTTACGCTATCGGGACCAGTCCTTCGTGCAACACGCATAAAGTCCATATCGAAAATTATCGGATCTTGAATCGTATCCCGCTTCGGGAAAAAAAATTTCCCGCCGGCCACCGACGATTCGATGGTGCCCTCAAAACCCCGGTTCGACTGTTTGAGCAGAAAGTCCGCGTTCCTGATCGAACGACCGAACAACGCAACCTCGGTGATGTTCAAGTCAACTAATTGTAACAACGGCATCAGACTAGGCGAACCGGGCCGTCGCGCCGTCTCGGTTTGATGAAAAACGATCCATTCATCGAGCGGTACCCTGGGCAAATTGCCATATAAACGTATGCCACGCATCGGTTGTGACTTCAACGAGGCGGCAAATGCCATATCCAGGTCGGCCAGTCGAAAGTCTCCATTGTCGGCCTTTTCCAACCGGCCCCTTGCCTTCACATGCGTACCAAAATTTACTTCAAAAACAAGTTGATTGTTCGCCAACAGCTCTAAGGTGCCCGTGATGCGTCGTTTTAGGTTGGGGCTCTTACTAAAGGGTTCCGGCAGGTACATCGCAGTACCTTCCAACCCACTGACTGCGCCGATGGTTAGTATTGGATCTTTACCCGTTTGAGGTGTATTGGGTATCGCCAGATTAACTTGCCAGATGCTTTTACCATCGAGCCCCTGGGTCAGGCTTTCCGGTAGTAAATTGAGCATTTGTTGAGTATCGAGCAGGCCGCTACCTTTAATTAAAGTCTGTTGCTTTATTGGGTCAGTTGCGATATCCACCTCGACCGGATCATTAAAATAGTAAGCCTTTAATCCTTTTGCCGATATGCTGTTGTTGTCGATCACCACCTGACCATGGGCCTGAGACAATTGCATGCCCCAGGCTGGGGCCTTAATCGCGGTATCCTCTAAATTAACAACAACCTTGACCTGCTCGCTTAATTGATCGTCTTCGAGGGGTATATTTAACCTAATATTGGCATTAATACGCCCGGCTGGTTGTTCAAAGTTTTTCGCAATTTCACGGAAATTTTCGCCTACTGGCGAATCCAGCCAGCGTGGTAATGCGATATCGGTTGGCGCACCCGCATCGATATCGGCAACTACCGTGGTATTGGCAAATGTGGGTAAACGAACCTTGCCGCGAACATTTTCTATGTCGGCATAACGGGCACTGTCGAGTTCAATATCGACGCCCATATTATGAAATAGAAGACGTCCCCTGCCCTGCTTGACCATTTCCCAGCCAGGATCAAACTTCACTTCAGCATTATCAATATCGAAGCGGGCGAGTAATTCCCCGGAATTGTTTTCATCGAGCTTTTCTATAGGCTGTAGACGACCGTGAAACATGATGGCACCGTTACTGATATCAACTGCCCGAATACTCTCGTCGAGCCAGTCTAATGCCGGTTTCGGTAGCAATTTGACCGGTAGGTATTTTGACTTTTGACTACCAACACCGTCCTCGACACCCAGGCGAAGCGACATAAACGGTGCAGTATTCAAATCGCTTTCGATCCAGAAATGACCGGCAACCTTGATATCCTGATTGATTACCTCGACGTCCTTTAGCGAAAGCACGACTTCGTTGCCAATTAGACCGGCGTCCGCTCTGGCCGCGAATTGATCGATTTCAAACGGTGCTCTAAACTGCTCACCAAAATCGACCGATAATTGCTCAGCAGTGAATAGAATAGAGGCTTGCTGATTGGCATAGCTCAGTTCAGCATCAATATCATTGATGCCGGGTATCAGATCCACTGCCCGGTTTTTCAAGCCTTTTACTTTAGCCATCAAATTCAAGTCAGATGGCAACTCAACGGGAAATGTCATCCAGACATCTTCGACCCTGCCCTGTACGTTACTTTCAATGATCGAGTCTCGAAATTTGTCCGGCAGGTAAATTTTAGCCAAATTCAGGTAATCGGATATTTCCAGATCTTTTACCCAGGCCTGTACCTGTTTTCCGTTAGTACCGCGAACCAGCCTCCATTGCGAATCGATATCGGGCAGCCGATGCTGATTAATAACCAGTTCTTCTACATGATTGGTTGACTGCCAGTTATCATTCAACTTATCGGCCTTAAAATTAATTGAAAACTGAAACGGTATCGCCGGATCATCAAGTTTCGCCTGATAGCTGGCTTTGTTAATTTTGAGATTACCACTGACGGCGCTGACATGATGTTCCCGCAAATCAATCCAGGCCTCGCCCGCCATATCCACGCGACGAAGATTCTCTATGGGTATGTCCAGCAATCTGGCAATCGGATTGAGTTTGAGCTGTTCAGTCTGCAGATAAATGACGCCCTTATCGCCTTCAAGTAATGATTTGAGTTTCAGAGAGCCCCCAAGGGCTTCAGGCAGATTCGCCAATAACTGCACATGCATTACCTTGTCGTGATGTTGAATGCCGGCAAATATATTGTCGATCTGGTAGACGCGCTGTTTACTTTCATCCTCGATAATCAGGCGCTTGAGTTCCAGTTGGAGGAAGTGGGGAATGTTAACCAGAAAGGCTTCAATATCGTCAGCGGCCTTGCTACCGCTACCAGCTTTCAAAGCGATATCGTTTAACCACCATCGATTATCAGCATCTTTTCTGATAACCAGCTTTTCAATACTGCCGACCACTTCATGCACAACTGGAATTCCCAAAACCAGGCTATCCCAGAGATCAAACTGAATCGACAATAGATCGACCGCAATAGGACGCCTGCGATCCGGCAAAGTAACGACTGTTTTCTCCAGTTCGAGAATCGGGTTAACACCGCTCCAGTAGCATCGTATATCTCCGAAACCGATACCCGGCGCCAGTTCTTCTGAGACCCAGGTTTCAATGTCGGCTCTAAAAAATCCGACATTTGCCAGCGTCAGCCGTAACCCGGCGACAATAATACCGCCGAGGATTAGACACCATATCAGGGTCCTTGCGATGTATTGAATCAGGTTGATCATATATCCCGAATGCAATAACTATTGGCTAAACCGGCACAACATCGTAAGTTTCCTGTGAAAAATGTGCCTCTACTTGAAGTTTGACCGGAATTTCTATAAAGGTTTCCAGCTCAGCCAGACTGGCGGCTTCTTCATCCAGTAATCGATCGATAACATCCTGATTAGCCATCACCAGTAACTGGCTGGCCTCCTCGTAAAGCCGCGCTTCCCGCAGGATTTCCCGAAATATTTCGTAACAAACTGTTTCAGTGGTTTTATGAGAGCCCCGACCATGACAGATACGACAGGTCTCACAGAGTACGTGTTCAAGACTCTCACGCGTACGTTTTCGTGTCATTTCGACTAACCCCAAAGGAGAGACGTCACATATCTGCGTTTTGGCGTGATCTTTATCGAGATATTTTTCCAGTGAATTCAAGACCTGGCGCTTATGTTCCTCACGCTCCATGTCAATATAGTCGATAATGATAATGCCGCCGAGGTTACGCAATCTGAGTTGCCGCGCAATCGCCTGCGACGCCTCGTGGTTGGTTTTAAATATGGTTTCTTCCAGGTTTTGATGCCCGACAAAAGCACCGGTATTAATGTCTATCGTGGTCATGGCTTCGGTCTGGTCAATGATCAGATACCCGCCTGACTTTAACCCCACTTGTCGCCCCAGCGCTTTCTGGATTTCATCGTCGATATTATAAAGGTCAAACAAGGGACGTTCGCCGGGGTAGTGCGATAATCGCGCAGGCAGATCGGGAATATAGCGCTGTTTGAAACTCGCCATCTTCTGATAGGTTTCGCGCGAATCGACCTGGACGACGCTGGTTTCCTTGCCAACCATGTCACGCAAAGTTCGAATCGATAAAGGCAAATCTTCGTGGATCATGCTGCCGGGCTTAACTGATTTTGCATATTCGGATATTGAATCCCAAAGTTTGCAGAGAAAATTGATATCCCGAAGCAATTCGTCTTCGTCGACACCTTCCGCCGCAGTGCGCACGATGCAGCCACCGTTACGATTTTCGATCAGGCATTCGGATAACAGACCACGTAATCGCTCACGCTCTTCCTCATCTTCGATTTTCACCGAAATTCCTATCATCGAGGAATTCGGCATATACACCAGGTACCTTGAAGGTACCGAAATACTGGTTGTTAGCCGAGCGCCTTTGGTGCCGATAGGGTCCTTGACCACCTGCACCAACAACGTTTGCCCTTCGCGTAACAATTCATTAATGGCAAGGCGTGGCTTACCATTTTGGGAGTCGTCGCTTTCCTCACCGGTATGAATATCGGAAACATGCAAAAAACCAGCCTTTTCAAGACCTATGTCGATGAACGCGGCTTCCATGCCAGGTAATACTCGATTGACCTTACCTTTATATATATTACCGACAATGCCACGACTACTCTGACGCTCGATGCAGACTTCCTGCAAAGCGCCATTTTCGACGATAGCAACCCTTGTTTCCTGCGGGGTGATATTGACCAGAATTTCTTCGTTTATACTCATACTTCCTATACCGATATTCCGGACTCTTTTAAAAGCTCGGCCGTTTCATAAATGGGCAGCCCCATGACCGCTGAATAACTACCTTGGATGTACTTGATAAAAATCGCAGCTTTACCCTGTATTGCGTAAGCACCTGCCTTATCCATCGGTTCGTTGCAGGCACAATATTCTTCTATCTCAAGATCCGATAACGGTCTGAAACAAACCCGGTTGACAGACAATCTGCATTCGATTCTATTGTTTATGGCCAAAGCCACCGCACTCAGTACCTGGTGTTCACGTCCCGATAATTTTGAAAGAATATTTCGACAATGCGAGTGATCAACCGGTTTCCCGATAATATTATCATCTAACGTAACGATAGTATCGGCGCCGAGTACTGCGGAAGAAAACCATCCCGCAGCTAATGCTTCGACACCGGCTTGCGCCTTGCTTTTAGCCAGGCGTATAACGTAGTTTCGAGCGGATTCAGCAGCATGCAGCGACTCGTCTATATTGACAGGCATTACCTCAAAATGGAGATTAATTTGTCGTAAAAGTTCCGCTCTTCTAGGTGAGCCTGATGCCAGATAAATCATATCCTTATGATAGCTGAATACTATTAACTGTGACTTAACTGTCACTGCATTTAATTATTCCCGATGGTAGGGATGACCCTGGCAAATGCTCCAGGCGCGATAGATTTGCTCGACTAATACCACGCGTACCAAAGCATGTGGCATCGTCATACAACCAAAGGAAACACGCTGACTACAAATTTGAAGAATATCAGCTGATAACCCATCCGGACCACCAATAATAAAATTGACTCTAGGATATCCCTGCATCCAGTGACGTAATTGAGTCGACCAGTCCCGGCTCGTCCAGTGCCTACCATTTTCGTCGAGTGCCAGATTAAAATGACCCGGCAGTAGCTTTTGTTTTATTTGTCTGGCTTCCTTTTGTTTAAAATTATCGACCGAATCCCGACCTTTTCGTTGCGCCAGAGGCAGCGTTGTCCATTGCAAAGCTAATTCACGGGGCAGACGTTTGACATAGTCGGCGCAAGCTGTATCTACCCAATGCGGCATTTTCTGGCCGATACTAATGATTTGTAATTGCATTTATTCTTCAAATTGTGACACGGTAGAAGTAATTGATGCTTCGCGCCAGAGTTTCTCCAGATCATAAAACAGACGTGTATCCGGTAGCATCACATGGACAATGACATCACCTAAATCAACCAGTACCCATTCCCCGACCGACTCACCCTCGACACCGACCGGTGGTATACCCGCCGTCTTTGCAGCTTCAATGACGGATCCGGCAATCGAATTGACGTGACGCCTGGAATTTCCACTGGCGAAGATCATAATATCGGTGAAACTGGCCCGGTCGCGTACATCCAGTACCACAATATTGTCGGCCTTGAGGTCGGCAAGTGCAGTCAATACGAATTTTTTAATCGATTTAGACTGCAATGTAATAGTCTTGGGCTCACTCACGATTTATCTCATAAAGTTGGTGTTGATTGATATAGTCAAACACGGTCGATGGCACGCAATCCTCGACCGATTCTCCGCCTGAAAGTAGTCGGCGGACTTCGGTTGACGAACAGGGATTTTCATCAATATCGAGTGCTAAAATGTAACCGCTGGCAGCAGACAGCAATAAATCCGGATCGTCAATCTGATGTTCGCGATATATATTGTAGTCAAACACAGAACCCGGGCGGCGGCATACTACCAGATGCGCGAGCTTTAATATCACTTCGGCAGACTGCCAGCTTTGAAAAGTATTAAATGCGTCGGCTCCAAGCAGTAAACACAGACTGCTCTGAGGATGTTGCGAATGAATCAGATGCAAACTATCGACCGTATACGAAGGGCCCGCACGATCCAGTTCGACGCTGTTTATTTGCCAGTGCGGCTGATCAGATAGAGCCCTTTGCAACATGCCTAATCGGTGTCTTGCCGCAATTACTGGCGGTCCACGATGAACCGGATTTGCACAGGGCATAAACTGAATCAGATTAAGCGCCAATCGGCCCTGTACCTGTTCAGCCAGACGCAGATGACCATTGTGAACGGGATCGAAGGTACCGCCAAAAATGCCGACCCTGTTCAAGATCGAATATGCCCGTCCCCGAGAACGATGTACTTTTGTGAAGTCAATCCTTCCAGCCCTACCGGGCCTCGGGCGTGCAATTTATCAGTGCTGATGCCAATCTCAGCACCCAGGCCATACTCGAACCCATCCGCAAAAGCGGTCGATGCGTTCACCATTACCGAGCTGGAATCAACGCGGCGCAAAAATTCTCGCGCCCGGGTAAAATCTTCGGTTACAATAGCATCGGTATGTTGAGAACCATACCGATTGATATGGGCTATTGCCTGCTCCATGTTTTCGACAACCTTGATTGATAATATTGCCGCAAGATATTCTGTATACCAGTCCTCTTCGGTAGCTGGTGTCATATTATTATTGCTGATTTGACGGGCTCGTTCGCATCCACGTAATTCAACCTGTTTAGCGAGTAATTCGTTTTCAATTTCCGGCAATATGGACTCGGCGATTTCATTAGCAATCAACAAGGTTTCCAGGGCATTACACACACCGTAACGCCGGGTTTTGGCATTAACCGCTATTTTCAAGGCCTTTTCGGGATCAGCTTTGTCGTCAATATAGACATGACAAACTCCATCGAGGTGTTTGATTACCGGGATTTTCGATTCATTGGTAATTCGCTCGATCAGTGATTTCCCACCACGGGGAATTATAACATCGATATACTTCGATAGTCTTAACATCTGTCCAACCGCTTTTCGATCGACAGTATTAACCACCTGCACCGCATGCGACGGTAGCCCGGCTTCGACCAGACCCTCCTGAATGCAATGGTGAATAGCCTGGTTAGAACGTATTGCTTCTTTGCCGCCACGCAATATACTGGCGTTTCCCGATTTCAGGCAAAGCGCTGCCGCATCGATTGTGACGTTTGGCCGGGATTCGTAAATAATACCGATCACACCCAGTGGAACGCGCATCCTGCCGATTTGTATACCGCTGGGACGGTATTTCAGGTCGCTGATCTCACCAACGGGATCGGCAAGTTCGGCGACCTGTTGCAAGCCTTCAACCATCGTATCGATTCTGGCGTCGCTTAAATGCAGTCGATCCAGCATCGCGTCACTGAGACTATCGGCTTTACCCTGCCGCATATCGTGCTCGTTTTCGCGCTTAATCATGCCACGCTGCAAACTCAATTTAGCGGCAATAGCGCTTAGCCCGGCATTTTTACTCTGCGAGTCGAGATAAGCCAGATGCTGCGATGCCCCCCGCGCGCGCCGACCCAGTTGCTTCATATATTGTTCAATATCGGTCGTATCCGAGCCTGATGAATTGTGTAGGACAGCACCCATATTTATTCCTGAAATTTTCTATCGTAACTCGTCAATTAGTAACGGGGCAAAAACTAAATCTGCCAGTTTAAACCGCTAAACTGACTAATCAGTGATTTTAAATGTATCCAGTTTTGATCAGGAAAATCGGCGTCTTGCTGCCCTTTGCTAATGCGGTCTAATGTAGCACAGCTTTGCAATAAACGCTCAATTTGAACCCCGTTCAATCGTGACAACGCATCATGATATAGATGTCGTTTATTTTTCCAGATTCTTAATGCCTGCCAAACACGGTCGCTCAGGGTTCCGTTCGACTGCGCAAGTTTGAGACTGTTCAGCTGTTCCAGTGACGAATGTAGTGCCCGGCAAATCTGCGTGGTAACAAAACCCTCATGTTCCAGGCTATCCAGGATATTCAGTGCACGTGCGGCTTTTCCGGCAAGACAGGCATCGACCAGGATATAATGATTGTAGCGAGCTGACTGGGAAACAGACTCTTCAATCATTTTAAAGCTAACAGCCTGTCCTTCGGCACAGCGAATAGAAAGCTTTTCCAGTTCCTGGTCGGCAGCCAGTAAATTGCCTTCAGTACGTTCGGCCAGAAAAGCAGCGGACTGTCGATCGATTATCAGACCTTTTTGACTCGCCCGCTGAATAATCCAGCCGGATAATTCGTTGGCATATACCGGTTTAAATTCGATGACCTCCGCCGCCTGTTGCAAACGTTTACACCAGCTTGAATTTTTAGTTGCCCGGTCGAGCCCCGGGACAACAAAGACAAAGACAGTATCATCGGAACGATTTTGACAGATCGACTGAATCGCATTGCTGCCCTTTTGCCCCGGTTTGCCATTGACAATATGGATGATTCGGCACTTGCTGCTTGCAAACAGGGATAACATATCGCCTTCTTCGAGCAATGCAATCCAGTCAAACCCGGTATCGGCTACCATTGTTTGAATGTCTTCAAAACCCGCATCGCGTAAGGTCTGCCGAAATCGGTCGAGCCAGTCACGAATCATTAAGGGTTCGCTACTCGCAAGCAAGTAAATCGGCGACGGGGGGTGATTTGACGGGATGCCCTGCATTGATTTTATGTTAGCGAATTAAATGGCTGGCCATGCTAGCATACTAAATTTACTCGCAGGTACAAAAAACCCTCGAACAACCTTGTCCGAGGGTTTTAAAGATTACCTGCTTTATTTCATCCTGTGGCTTCCCGCTAGGCATCCATGCCTATGATGTTGTGAGAATTTCCTTATACACATCTCCGTGGTCTGGTTCCTTTCAAACACGCTGTTATTATAGCGCCTGACTGTCAATTACCTATAGGCAGAACAAGTAAACTTATGTAGGCGCAAAGCTAGATTTTTTGTAGGATTTGACCTACAAATTACAGGCACTGACTAGTTTCTGAGTCTTCCAGGATTATATATCCCGTAAACCATCTGAGGGTTCAATTCCGGAAGCCCGTAAACCACCCAGTATGGCCGAAAAAATAGCCGTAACAACCGTTAGAGCCAATCCCCAGAAGAAATGTTCCGTCAACAGATAGCATAAATTACCTTCAAGGTTCAATCGCGGCGCCAGGAACCTGTTAATCAAGTGTTCAAATCCGAGATAAACGAGAACAGCCAGTAGCCACCCCAGAAGGGCTGTATAGCAGGACTGCAGTACTGGAAACAGTACGATGACACTACTTTTGAATCCGATTAATCGCAAGACACTCAAATCTTTACCCTTGCGATCGACGTTCGCCCACAGGCTTGCGCCAAGCGAGAATGCAAAACCGACCGCACCGACACAGGCTATTATCCAGAATATAACCGAGAGGTTATGATCGATTGATTGCACGGTTACGATTTCTCCTACATTGGCCTTGACCCGAACACCCTGTTTCTCCAGCTCGGTAGCGATGTTTTCGACATCATAAATTGACCGGGCATAGAGCCGAAATGAAGGAAAAGTCCGTGCTGTATCATTTTCAGCATCGCCTTTCCAGCCAAGATCCGGCACCTCACGACCATCTTTGAACTGTTCGGTAGCAATCAATAAATCGAGATAGACAAACGCCACATTCCGGCTGGTAACAGCCGCATGGGCTATATCTATGACCGTTACAGGCAAATGTACCCTTTCACGTTTGCCCTGAAATTGACGAGCCAGGCTGGCATCAATCTTATCACCCGTCGCTACCTTTAATTTATTAGCCGCGCTCTGGCTTAAAATTATCTGGTTATAGTTTTGTGGCATCTGTTTTATGCCAGCCAACAGGGGATCGCCTCTTGCGGTTGCCAGCAACTCCGATGAGACTATTCGTGGCGCCGAATCACTTTTCAGTTGTATTGTCGCGGCAAGTGCTCGCGTTTTAGGTATAATAAAGTCAATTTCATTGCGGTTTCGGAGTTCCGCTATCCACTGTTCTGAAAATCGGCCACTTCCGACAGGCCGAATTTCGCGATTTGACGGATTTTCTACCAGCCCATCCACCATCGTACTGACAATACCAAATTTCAAACCGAACAGGATCATCATCGGCGCCAGCACTGACGCCAACGCAAAAATAAAACAGCCCGACATGCGCCATTCGTGACTGTAGTCTCGAAAACTGAGGCGAATTATATTACTAAACTGGCTCATCTAATCGCGAAAAATTGACTGATAAATTTGTCCGTCCTCTATCACCTCGGCCTCCTGACGAAGGACACGTAAATCCATTTTATAGACATGCGCCCAGTCATGGCTGGCAGTAATCAACGTAATTTTTAATCCTTTGATGAGTTCCATGACTACTGCCATAATTTTCCGGGTCGTTATCGGATCGAGTGAGGCAGTGGGTTCATCAGCCAACAAAATCGAAGGCCTGTGAGACAGTGCTCGTGCAAAAGCAGCGCGCTGCCTTTCACCGGTAGATAACAACCCGGGTAACTTGTCCAGCTGGCGATGAATACCCAGCACACGGGCAATTGAATTAACTGAATCGTCGTCAGCCTGTTTGAGCAGGCGTCGAGGCAATTCTATATTTTCCCGTACGGTCAAATAGGGTAAAAGGCCACCGGATTGCAGTACATATCCAATATGTTGTTTTCGAATCTGCGATAATCCGCTTTGTTTTTTCCGGCGCCAGAGTTTATCGATTTGCTGCGACTTACTACCCACAGGCTCAAGATTGAACATATCGCTTTGGTCCGGATGGAGAATTAAGGCCAGTATATCCAGCAGCGTACTCTTGCCACAGCCACTATTCCCGATCAGGGCTATATTCTCCTCGGCGTTTATTTTGATGCTTGGCACCCGAAGGCGAAATCCGACACCATCGACCAGCCGTTCCTTGACGACGTTTTTCAGAGTATACACAACTGACACGAGCTAGTGCTCTTTCAAGCTGGCACTAGGGCAACAGGTCGAGCGCAACCGGGAATACCGAATTGCCATTAACCGGACCACCACCGGGCGTGACCCACAGATCGGTATGGTCATGCAAAGCCTGGTAGTAACTGATTTTACTATCGAGACGTTGCATAAACTCAATTTGGGTTTTGGCAGACCACTCTTCCCAGCTTTCCAGCGTCAGATTCATGACTTCACCGGTATAGGGCAGGTCTTCGATGTATTCACGCATATAGCCCATTTCAGCCAGGTTGGTACCCGCGCCCGAAGTGCTGGCGCCGACGGATGACGGATCACGACTCACGGTGGCTGCCAGACTTTTCAGATCATTGATAAAATTTTTCGGGCTGAGCACACCTTCTTCGGCAAGCTCAAGCACCTGTTGCATGACATCTTTCAAATCACTGAGCTGATCACGGGTGAGCAAGACCCGAACATCGACCGACGAGCGTTCCGGATTGAGAAAATCACGGTCAACCATCCAGGCATTGAATACTTTAGGCAAAGGCTTACCGGATTCCTTTTGTATATAGCGCATGCGTAAGGCGTGTCCCAGCTTCGAAACGCGGTCCTGCAATTGTGCCAACTGAGTCTGTTCTTCGTCATTTTCAACATCGGCTAAGGGTATTGGTGGTACACCATTCGTAGTCGCCAGCACCTGCTGAGTAATCTGATTTGCCAGCGTTTCCAACACCGTGCCGAACTCATCGACCTCACCGAGGCTAACGCCGTAGTAAAAATCACCAATACCGGGGAAGTATGAGAGCTCCTTATAGAGGTTTTCGGCCTTTTCATGGTTCGCCGCAATGGCCGGCGTACGCAAATGCAATACCCAGATCGAGACGCCTTTGTCATAAGCTAACTGTCGCAAAGCTTTGGCACTTAAACGCGTGGCACCAAGCGAATCATGGCTCTCGCGCGGACCGGCATCGGTAATCAAAACGACATAGCGGGCGTCGAAGTCCCCCCAGTCCGAATCCTCAATGGCCGACTTTATCCCGGCATAGGCATCTTCGCGGAAATCCCGACTGGATATTTCCGAAGCACTCAGTGCGTTAACACCTTCTAAAAACTGATCCACATCTGTTCCCTGCTCGAGACTGACATAACGTCGCGTCAGGTATTCAAGTTCCGGTACCAGTGAAATATTATCGCGGTAAGCGGTTAGACCGAAGCTGACCTGATTGGTCAGGCCCTGCCGGTCGATGGCGGAATATACCTTGCGGACCGCCTCTCGCGTTCGGTCGATATAAGGTCCCATTGACGCAGTCGAGTCGATAACAAAATGTATGGCGCTGCGGTAGCTACGGTTTTTTTGAGAAGCTGAATGAGACCCGACTGATTTATCGTTTTCATCGTCAAGTGGAACACTGGCGACCTCCAGTAATCGAGCCTGTTCATTACCGAGATAAACGTCTTCATGCTGTTTGATAGGCACCAGGTAAAAATTATCGCGAATTTCCAGATGTGCTTCGGGCTGCAGCGCAATAACCGGGCTATTTTCCAGTTTGTCACCGTTTACCGCAGCCTGGTAAAGAGTCTGGTAGGCCGCTTTGTCGAAGTCGTCAACCAGTTGTTTAAGCGCTTTTTTGCTGTTGAACAACATGACCCGCTGGATATCCTGCGGGTCTTTAAATGAAACAGTGAGCGCCTGATTCCACACAATCGCCTGCTTCTCCGGCACCCAACCCGCCGTTTTACCGAAACTGTCGTAACCGACACGTAACCAGCCATTCTGTTTTTCGTAAACGTATAAAACACTGAACGGTATAATTTCCTCGGAAACGCCCCCAACATCGGTGGATTGAAAAATTTGCGCATCAGGAATACTCAGTACACGTTGGTAGAGCGATTTTTTACCTTCCATCAGCAATGGTTTCTGATTCGAAGCCTGAATATTAAAGGATAGCAACAGGATAAAGCTGAGTAGCACTCTGGTTATAATTTTTTCCAACATTTCACCTGTTTATTCGATATCGATAATTTACTGTACAACCAGTAGTAGCTGTCGTGCGTAGGGATTTCCCGTTTCAGATTCCTGCTGCGCCCATTGCTGAAGCGCCTGAATACGCCCGCTAACATCCGGATGACCCTGTTCTGCCGCCTTTTGATACCACTTGTAGGATTGCAGGGCATCAGCGTGATCGAGTAAGCTGTTTTCCGGCTGAAACAAATTCGGGTCTGACATTTCAGCCATTTTAACCATCGATTCAGCATAACCCTCACGGGCACCGAAAAAATACAGCAGATGCGAATCGGCCAGGCTGCCTTCATTGTAATATTCATTGGCTTTTGCAAAAACCTGGTCGAGTGGATAAGGTTGCCCCTGGACTCGCAGTTGCGCAATGAACTGACGAGCGCGCATACCCGGTGGAACAAGCAGGCTACGTTGAATGGCACCGGACAATTCATCGTTTTTATCGTCGTTATCAGCAGGCGCAGTACCGACAACGGTGGTATTACCCCGTTCAGTGGCCAAAACGATATAGGCAATCAGACCAATCACAATAAGAATGATCCAGAAAAGCGGATTTCGCTTCCGTTTTGATGAATCTGCTTCGATCATATCAGGCATGAATATTTCGCTTGTTGTAGGTTTTCAATGTGATCTGCAGTAATTATAAACACTTGCAGGCACCGGGTAAATTTCATCAACAATAGAATAGAAATCAGATTAGAATCGCCTGAGTTGAATCATCAAACTGTTGAACAGAGCGCTATCAATATTTTCCAGTGACGCCTGTTTTTCACCTTCGGTACCCAATAAATTATTATCGTTAAGTTCCAGGTCGAGTTTTGACACCAAAGCTTCATTGTCGGCTAGCCGATCCCCCGAGCTATCGGTAAGACTGTAATTCAATTGTCTCGAGAGCCGCACTATTGTATGCCCGGAACCGGCACTATCAACCAGATTATGCTCCGGCAAGGATTTTAAAGAAACCCGTAACCGCGCGACATTGCTGTCTGCGTTAAAATATAATGTTGCACCGGAATGTTTCAACTGCTGGATTAAATGCTGCTTTTGACTCGTTGTAAGATCATCGACTTCCAAATACAGATGACTAATATGATCGGGCAGACTGGCAAATCCACGTAGTTGAAAACCGCAAGCCTGTATAATGGCTACAAGGCCGAGTAAAATCAGCCGGTGAAGTTTCATACGACGATATTGACCAGTTTGCCGGGTACGACAATAATTTTACGCACCGGTTGCTCCCCAATATATTTTTTTACCTGCTCGTTTTCAAGTGCCGTGGTTTCACAAGCAGTCTTATCAGCCTTGGCAATAACCTGCATCCTGCCGCGTAATTTGCCATTTACCTGTATCACCATCTCGATATTATCCTGAACCAAAGCCGAGTCATCGATTTCAGGCCAGGCATGATCAATGATAATGCTGCCATGTCCCATTTCCCGCCAAAGCTGGTGACAAATATGTGGAATGATCGGTGCAAGCATCAATAGCATACTGTCGAAAGTTTCCTGACGAATGGCATGTCCCTGATCAGAATCATCCTCGAACTTGACCACCGCATTGAGCAATTCCATATTGGCAGCTATCGCAGTATTAAAAGTCAGGCGCCGACCAAAGTCATCACTCACTTTGCGGATGGTTTCGTGCAACTTCAAACGCATTGCCTTTTGCAAATCGTTCAAGTTTTCCAGATCGAGTTGGCAATCGTTATTCCGCGTATTCTCAATATGCTGATGAATCACATGCCAGACACGTTTAAGGAAACGGTGAGCGCCTTCGACGCCGGCGTCCGACCATTCCAGTGATTGCTCCGGTGGCGAGGCAAACATGACGAATAAACGAACGGTATCGGCACCAAAGCGGTCGATAAGATCCTGCGGATCGACGGTATTGCCTTTGGACTTTGACATTTTACTACCGTCCTTCAACACCATACCCTGGGTGAGCAGACTCTTAAATGGTTCGTCAGAATTCACCAGACCTTCGTCACGCATCAGTTTGTGGTAAAACCGCGCATAGAGTAAATGCAAAATAGCGTGCTCGATACCACCGATATAATGATCGACAGGCGTCCAGTAATCGGCGCGTTCATCCAGCATGGCATTAGCCAGGTCGGGACAGGCATAGCGAGCGTAATACCAGGATGATTCCATGAAAGTATCGAAGGTATCGGTTTCGCGTTCGGCAGGCTTGCCACAGTTCGGACAACTCGTATTGATAAACGATGCCATCGATTTAATCGGCGAGCCTATGCCTTCGAATTCGATATCTTCCGGGAGCACTACCGGCAGGTCTTCGACAGGCACGGCAACCGTGCCACAACTTTTACAATTGACCACCGGAATCGGTGCACCCCAATAGCGCTGACGGGACACACCCCAGTCTCGTAGTCGATAATTGACCTGGCGACTACCCTTCTTTCCGGCTTCGAGCTGGTCGGCAATGCGATCAAAAGCAGTCTTGAAATCGAGTCCATCGAGTAAACCGGAATTGCAACATACCCCTTCTTTGGTGACGAAAGACGCAGCTTCAAGATCGATCGAAGAACCGTCAATCGGCGCGACAACCTGGCGGATTTCGATACCGTATTTACGGGCAAATTCCCAGTCACGCTGATCGTGCGCCGGTACCGACATGATTGCGCCGGTGCCGTAACCCATCAGCACGAAGTTGGCGATCCAGATCGGAATTTGCTCACCGTTAACCGGGTTGATGGCATAGATCCCCAGCGGAAAGCCGAGCTTTTCCATCTTCTCCATCGCGGCTTCCGCAGTATTGGTCTTTTTACAGGCCTCGATAAAACCGGCAATTTCCACATTATTTTCAGCAGCTTTCAGTGACAACGGATGTTCGGCGGCAATCGCCATAAACGTCGCACCGTAAAGGGTATCGGGTCGCGTGGTGTAAACCAGTAGCGAGTCCTGACCGGGCACATCAAACATCACCTCCATGCCCTCGGATCGACCGATCCAGTTGCGTTGCATGGTTTTGACCTGCTCGGGCCATTCAACGGTATCTAGATCAGACAGTAATTGCTCCGCATAATCCGTAATCTTCAGGAACCATTGCGCGATTTCACGGCGCTCGACCGGTGTATCGCAACGCCAGCAACAACCCTCTATGACCTGCTCATTGGCAAGTACAGTCTGGTCGTGTGGGCACCAGTTTACCGGCGCCGTCTTCTTATAGGCTATTCCCTTTTCCATCAAGCGCGTGAAAAACCACTGCTCCCAACGATAATAGTCCGGCTTGCAGGTAGCTATCTCCCGCGTCCAGTCGTAACCGAAGCCGAGCAGCTGTAACTGCCTGCGCATGTAGTCGATGTTCTCGTAGGTCCATCTGGCTGGCGCTACATTGTTTTTGATCGCGGCATTCTCGGCCGGCATGCCGAAAGCATCCCAACCCATGGGTTGCAGTACGTTCATTCCCTGCATCCGCTTAAACCGGCTGATCACATCACCGATAGTGTAATTACGTACATGCCCCATATGCAGTTTTCCGCTCGGGTACGGAAACATTGAGAGGCAAAAATAACTTTCCTTATTCGAGTCTTCACTGACTTCAAAGGCACCGGATTCGGCCCAGAACTGCTGTGCGGCGGCTTCGATTGTTTTCGGGTCGTACTGCTGATCCATAGATAATTCAATTGCTTAAAAAATTGGGGGAAGGATACTCCAGTGGGGGGGTAACTTAAAGTAAGAATGGTGCAATGCGCGTAGCTTATTGACACCCTACTATTCAAACGGTCATTGTGAGTTGTACAATGGCACGGGCATCAGTGATATCACTTTATGATTGCATAATAGGTGAATCTGAACTACTATTACATCAATGAATAACAGGCAACGTAAGATCTACGAGACCATATTTTCTGAGCCTGTTAACGGCAATATTGAGTGGCGCAAGATCGAGACTTTATTCATTGCCCTGGGCGCAGCGAAGACGGAACGGAGCGGGTTAGCAGTCAGTTTTGTATTGAACGATGTGCGGGCAGATTTCCATCGCCCGCATCCCGATAAGGCCGCATTACGGTATCGAATTAAAGATACCCGTAATTTTTTAATCCAGGCAGGTATCACACTATGAACATGATGAAATACAAAGGCTATGCCGCCCATATCGAATATGACGAGGAGGATCGAATTTTTGTCGGTCATCTTGCTGGTATTATAGATATCGTTGGCTTCCATGGCACAACAGTGAATACACTTGAGAAAGCTTTTCACGAAGCGGTAGAAAATTATCTAGCCATCAGCGAAGAAACAGGTCGTCCGGCACAAAAACCCTATTCTGGCAAATTGATGCTGCGGGTCGGCGCCGATATCCACGCCGCCGTTGCAACCACTGCCCAGGGGCAAGGCAAGTCAATCAACCAATGGGCAAGTGAAGTATTGGATAAAGCCGCTCGTCTATGAGCCAAAAAAGCCCGGGGGACGGGTAATCCCCTAACCGTAGAGTGTCAATAACTGAAATGGTGCAATGACACAGGGGAACAAAATCATCCGGCAGACAGACCGTTAACCCTGGCGCATTTGTCTACATCAGGGAATTTTGCCAATAAGCGTTGCTTTATATCAGAAAAGGCTTCATCAAGAGGTT
>CAZYYM010000002.1:0-1062 GCA_964651385.1 uncultured Gammaproteobacteria bacterium
TCCTCGGATAGGATTGGTGTTAATCAGTCTATCCGCCCGGTTACGGTTGTATGACATAATCATGGTCTTTCGCCATGACCGACCAGATGATCCTTGCCGTCTTGTTTGATAAGGCCACAGCGGCTTTTTGCAAACCCTTCTTTGCCCGTAATTGTCGAGCCCAGGTTAATTGATTGTCAGTGCGATTTTTACTTCTCGTCATAGCTGAAATGGCGCCTTGAACCAGGAGTGATCGAAGATAGCTATCGCCTCGTTTACTAATGCCCAGCAATCGCTGCTTACCACCGCAGTAGACCCGGTCGACGGGAAACAACTGGCGAGAATTCGCCGTGATCTTTACCCGGCAACGATTGCTCCCAGTTCTCGTAAAAACTTCAAGACTTCGTCGCTGGTATTATAATGACACATCGAGACTCGTATACAGGTCGGGCGATTCAGTGGCGTTAATATATTGCCAGAAAAATAGTCCGCTTTACGCACATGCGTGCGAATACCGCGCTGATTGAGTTCGGACACCGCTACGGCACAGGGTTTACCTTCGATAATTATAGATACCAGACCCTCACGCGCCGGATTATCGTAACCACCAATCAGAAATACTTCGGGCATATCGCGTAAACCAGGTTGCTGGTCATTGCCGTTGATCGTGAGTTCGACCAAATCACGTTCGTGTTGCGTGATCGCTTCACCGGCCGCAAGAATACGACTGCGCCTATCGGTGTTGTTGGTCAGATGAGAACCCAGCCACTCAAAATACTCGATCACTTTGCTGGTACAGGCGAAGGCCGATGTATCGCGCGTGCCCAATTCCCAGAAATCGCCAGGGGTGCCGTCGAGATGATCGTGCGGCAGTGTCGCGAGTCGCTGCGATACCCAGGCAAAACCATAGTTATGCCGCGAAAACACTTTATACGCCGACACTGCATAACCATCGATGTCGTAATCATCAAGACTGAGTCTTCCATGCGCGGCGTGTTGAATACCATCAAGAATAATTATGCATTGTGGAGAGGCGGAGCGGATGACTTGCACGACGGCTTCAATATCGACAGTCATACCGGT
>CAZYYM010000002.1:1162-87677 GCA_964651385.1 uncultured Gammaproteobacteria bacterium
GAGAGGCGGAGCGGATGACTTGCACGACGGCTTCAATATCGACAGTCATACCGGTTACCGGACTGGTATGTATGATCGTCGCTACACGTGTATCGGCATCGACAGCCTGCCGATAATTATCGGCCGTTACAGTCGCAGTATCGTTATTATGCCTGACTGCCCGATATTCCTTACTCGCTATCCCGCCCCAGCGTTTACAGGCACTCACCGTCGCCGGGTGTTCGAGCGTGCTGCCGACGATATTGCCACCTTCGGCTGAACCAAGTACCGCAGCACGCACCAGACGAAACAATAATTCGGTACCGCTTTCACCTATAAATACTGGCCCACTTTCAACCCCGAGAAACAGGCGTATATCATCACGTGCCCGGTTGATCACCTTCACCAGTTCATGCGAGGCCGGGTTATCGCGGCCCTGGTTATCGGGAATAGATGCAAAATGCGCATTGGTTTCTACCACCGACTTCAGCGTCAACGAACCTCCGGCATTTTCAAAAAATATTCTTTCCCCTTGATACGGACAGCTATCGACATGATGAAACCGCTCCCTGATCTGCTGCATTAACTGACTTTCAAACATGAAACCTCCAGATGGTCCGAAACCTACGACGTTGCTTTTTGTATGAGCTTTCGTATCGTTTGAAAATCGACCTTACCCAGTCCAACTTTGACTGATTTGTCGTTGCAGAGATAGGAAAACTTCACATCAAGTTGGCCGTTAACTTTTGGCGCCACGGATTTACTACCAATATCAGGTTTAAATTTAAGCGCCGCTTTTAAGTCGCTGGCGCCACCCGATATATCCTGGATATGACCTATATTAAATCCACCGGCTATTGCTGTGCTCGAACCGGGAGTAACGATTCCTACCGTAGCGTCAGTTAAGGATTTTACCACGGCAGCTACAGGAAATAGTCCCTTGTATCGTGCTTCTGGTTTGTAAGGCTCAATATTCATGTATATTTCCGGCTAAATTTTATTCACATTGTGTATGCTATTCTTATAATTGATGCCTAACCACACCATGATATCGGTTCGAGTACCGAGAAGTACCAAATCTTCTACTCCAACGCCTGCTTCGCTAAAAAGGTAATTATGCTGACTATCCCGCGAGGCCTTTCGCAGATAGCCTCTATCTTCAATCACACTGCTGCCTTTGATATGAAGTTGCCCCTTAACGGTGCGGAAAATTGTAGCCGTCATAATCCTTCCCTCTTTTTTCAACCGGTAACTGTTCTATCTAATGCTACCGGATTATTTACCGATCTGGCATGAAATATAAAACCAATAGAATTCAGCAATAGCTGTGCTGCCAGTATTGAGGTCACATCGCTCGGATCGTAGGGCGGCGCCACTTCTACCAAATCCATACCGACAACATTCCCTAGACTTCGATTCGCCAGCATCTGGATAATTTCGAGCACTTCATAATATTGAAATCCCCCATGACTCGGCGTACCGGTGCCGGGAGCAATCGAAGGATCAAAACCGTCTATGTCAACGGTAATATAATAGTTTTTACCTTCTGGAATTTCGGCTAAAACACCTTCAGCGCCAATCCGTCGCACATCTCGTACCGATAGTATGCTGGAACCGGCCTCTCGGGCCGCATCATAATCAGACCGATTCGACGACGACACATTACGCACGCCTATTTGTGTCATACCGGTGATATGACTCATTTCCGACGCTCGCCGCAAAGGATTACCGTGGCCATAGCGCACGCCGTGTCGTTCATCGACAAAATCGAGATGGGCATCGACATGAAGAATGTGTATCGGTCCCTGATTGTCAAACGCTTTGATAACCGGCGCATGGATGGAATGGTCACCTCCGAGTACCACCGGCATGGCGCCGGCAGCGAGAATTTGCCTGACCGCATATTCGGTATTGGCATGGCTTTTCTCCATATCGGTATGCACGATATCAGCGTCTCCGACGTCAACAATGCGAACCTGATCGGGCGTCATATACATAATATCGTCTTCGAAATCGTAGGCACCGCCATGTCCGAAAGAAAACAATGTTGATGCCTCACGGATTCCTCGTGGTCCGAAACGAGCTCCAGAACGCCATTGCGTGCCCATGTCATTCGGTGCGCCAAGAATCGCCACGTCGGCATCGATTCTGTTCCAGTCGGTGCAGATTGGCGACTTGGCAAAGGTAGAATGGCCGACAAATGGAAGATTCAACCGCCCTTTTTCGTATTCGTTCATTATATTCTTTCCCCTAAAATCAATTGATGACGTTAAACTTAACTTGCATTTGACCAGTTGTAACGCAATTTTAGGGGGTTTTACAATGGTAAAATCGAATCGCAGACAAAAAAAACCGCTAGACCTTTCGATCCAGCGGGTAAAAAAAGTTAAAACCTAAGGAGGAGGAGGGGGTTTCAACTTGTAGTCGTTACTGTCGTAGCGACAATAGTTATATAATAAAAGACAAACTGTTACAATAACAGTTACAATTTTTGTTAAATTATTGCGATACAGTTCACGAAAACCATGACAGTTTCTATTTTACAGCAGGTTGAATCTTTCAAATACGACCAGGTTTCCCGATATATCAATGACTTAATTGAGAAAGGTAACCTTAAACCCGGCGACAAAGCACCTTCTTTGCGTAAGTTGAGCAAGCAACTTGGCGTCAGCATTGCTACGGTGTCACAATCATACCTGAACCTGGAAGATCAGGGAATACTGAACGCCAAACCGCAATCCGGGTTTTTTATCAAAGCCCAGGCAAACCAGATAAACGATATCCCTAAATCGGCTTCTACCTCAAAACAGCCGCGAAAAGTTCGTTTCGGTGAATTGTTCGAGGAAATATTTACCAATGCCAACAATCGCCGAATTGTACCCTTTGGAACCGCTGTTCCGTCCATGGAGTTTATGCCGGTAAAATCGCTGACCCGCGCCACCAAAAGTATCATCAGCCGCCACCCGAAACGTTGCATGGACTATAGCTTTCCACCAGGGGACCGGCGTTTACGCGAACAAATCGCTCTGCAATACCAACACACCAGTACGCGGATATCCGCCGACGAAATAATCGTTACTTCGGGCGCAACCGAAGCCCTGTCATTGTCGCTGCAAATTGTGGCCAAACGCGGCGATATAATCGCGGTTGAATCGCCGACTTATTTCGCAGTGCTTCGACTCATCGAGAAAATGGGTATGCTTGCGCTCGAAATTGACACCGACCCGGCAACCGGTATGAGTCTGCAGGCACTCGAAGAAGCCTTCGACACCATGGATATCAAAGCCGTGCTGGCTTCACCCAATATCAGCAATCCGCTAGGCTGTTTAATGCCTGAAGAACATAAACGCGAACTGGTGAAAATGCTTGCAGAGCGTGATGTGCCGCTGATCGAAGATGATGTCTATGGTAGTGTTTATTTCGGTGATCGTGCGCCACGCTCCGCCAAATCCTATGATCTAAATAACCTGGTACTGAGTTGCTCTTCGTTTTCCAAAACTTTGGCACCCGGATATCGAATCGGCTGGGTGCTCGCGGGACGCTATAAGAACAAAATCCGGGAACTCAAGCAGGCCACCTTTTCAGCCACCTCCTCTATCAATCAACTGGCAATGTCCGAGTTCCTCAGTAGCGGACAATACGATAGACATCTGGCGCGCTTGCGTAAAACCATGCGCGAACAGGTCGATAAAGGTCGTTACATGGTCTGTAAAAGTTTTCCGGATGGCACCTGCATTTCCAGACCACAGGGCGGCAATGTACTCTGGGTAGAGATGCCACGCGGCTGCAACAGCATCGAAATTTTCAACCGCGCACTACAACACAACATTGGCGTCACACCTGGAATATTGTTTTCGGCAACGCGCCGTTTTAAAAATTATCTGCGAATAAATTGCGGCTACCCCTGGGATGAAACCAACGAAGCGGCCATAGCCACGCTTGGTAGAATAGTCAGCGAGACCCTGGCTGAATCGAATGCAGGCTGAGGTTTACGACGCCGCGCTGCAGGTACTTAAATCTCGCTATGGGTATGACCAGTTTCGCTTTCAACAGGCGGAAATAGTACATAATTTGATCGAAGGGCATGACGCATTGGTTCTGATGCCGACCGGAGGCGGAAAATCAATCTGCTATCAGGTGCCGTCGATCGTACGCAATGGTGTCGGAATTGTTATTTCGCCCCTGATCGCGTTAATGCAAGATCAGGTTAACGCGCTCAACACACTGGGAATTCGCGCTTCATTTTTAAATTCGACACAAAATTCCGATACGCGACGCGATGTCGAACAACTATTAATCAAGGGTGAACTCGACCTGCTGTATGTCTCACCCGAGCGCCTCAATACCAGTGACTTTTTTATATTGCTGCAGCGTATTGAGATCGCTTTATTTGCTATAGATGAGGCGCATTGTGTTTCGCAGTGGGGACATGACTTCCGCGCAGACTATATGCGCTTGAAATTTCTCCACGAGGCCTTTCCGCACATACCACGTATCGCCTTGACAGCAACCGCCGACCGTCGAACCCGGGAAGAAATCATCCAGCAACTGGATCTACACCGGGCGGCCAAATTCATCCATAGCTTTGACAGGCCCAATATCTTTTACCGCATCAGCGAGGGTCAGAATAACCGGCAGCGCCTGTGGCAGTTTATAATGGACAACCATTCTCATAGTGCAGGCATTGTCTATTGCCTGTCACGGAAAAATGTCGAGTCGGTAGCCGACTGGCTCGGTCAGAAAGGCCGTATAGCACTACCCTATCATGCTGGCATGAGCAGCGAACAACGCGCCGAACATCAACACCGCTTCCTGGTCGAAGAAGGTATCATTATCGTCGCCACTATCGCGTTTGGCATGGGTATAGACAAACCCGACGTACGCTTTGTGGCACACCTGAACATGCCGCGTACCATTGAAGCCTATTACCAGGAAACCGGACGCTCTGGTCGCGATGGATTGCCAGCCGATGCCTGGCTCGCCTACGGCATGCGGGATGTGATCAATCTGCGCATGATCAACCAGCAAAACGAGGCCGAAGAAGCACATAAAATGCTCCAGAACAATAAACTGGATGCCATGCTCGGTTTATGCGAACAGGTCAGTTGCCGACGACAAACCTTGCTCGCCTATTTTGACGAATTACTCGATAAACCCTGTGGCCACTGCGACAATTGCTTGCTACCACCCAGCACCTGGGATGCCACTGAAGCCGCGCAAATGGTCCTGTCCTGCGTTTATCGTACCGGCCAGCGATTTGGCGCCAATTACGTGATCGATATCCTGCTGGGTAAAACCGATAAAAGAATCGAACGCAATCGCCACGACCAAATCAGTACCTGGGGCATTGGCGCTGATTTGAGTAACAAGCAGTGGCGTAGTGTATTAAGGCAGCTGCTGACACTCTCCTATCTGGAAAGTGCAAATGACTTACACGGCGGATTGCGCCTGACGCAACGTGCTAAGCCTTTACTGCGCGGTGAAGAAACCCTGCATCTGCGCGAAATGAATGAAACCACTGGTAAAGGCCGTAAACCTACCAATCGTGTTGTTATCGAACAAACCAACCAGCCATTATTCGAGCGATTACGAACGCTACGCAAAACCCTGGCCGACGAAAACGGCGTACCGCCTTATGTTATCTTCCACGACAAAACCCTGCACGCAATGGCGGCAATTCAACCACTGGAACTCGAACAGATGGCCGAGCTTGGTGGTGTTGGTGAGAAAAAACTGGAACGATTCGGCAAGGCGTTTCTATATGAAATCGAAAATTTTATTGTTGATCAAGCTGAAGACAAAGCGAATTAGACATCAAAATGGTTTTAACTAGCCCTCCATTAGCCTGCCCCGCTGAATAGCCGAAGCGACTTTCTGTCGATTACAGCACTAAACAATACCCCAATCCATCCTTGTTACGGATATCGCAGCCATTGTATCTGGTTGGTGTCGAGATATCGCTCCACACCGGTCATTGCTTGTTGTTCCCCGGTAATCGCGCCTGCATTTTTGTCCAAAGTTACCTCGCGAAATCAACTCATAAGTGCGATTCCAATTTTACAAGAAACAGAATGGGACAGGGCTTCGAATTATGACGGTTTATTCAAATAACCTCCTCGCCGGATTTTATACCAAGTGAGATAGCTATATATCGTAATTAGCTGACCTGACCTTTATGCTTTTCTGCGGCGAGTAAACCCAAAACTTAAAAACCCTGCTCCCATAAGAGCTATTAATGAGGGTTCAGGTACAGCAGATGCGGTTAATGAACCAATGTATATTGCATCATCATCGTTACCAGGGGTAACAGTTTTAAAATAAAACTCGTTACCCATTAGACCTAAGTAATTACCATCCGAATAGTCATAGGATGAATACGCGATTCCATCTAGCGACAGTTGAAACCAATCTTTGCCATCTAATCCTTCGTCCGCAAATGCTCCATGGTTCCCTTTTTTCAGGGTAAGAGCGTCAAGTGAGATAATTTCCGAGAAAACAAGTGTTAATACTTCATCATCGGTAAGGTTATCATCGGAGCTTCCAGCACAATTGCCATTATTAGTATGACACACCCCTAATCCGGCATTGCCCGCATCAAGGTATGACCATCCTTCACCATCTAAAAGATAATCACCGTAAGCGGTTACGATGATTCCTGATACCGTAATACCTATACCTTCTAATATGGTTTCACCTTGGTAATTCTGGTCAGTATTATCGTCCGCTATTGATTGATAATCAAATATTGCACTTGCACTTACTCCAAGTGGGATAAATAATAATGGTGCTAGTAAAGCTATTAGTTTTTTCATCGGTTGCCCCGATTAAATATTTAACAGGAAGTATAGGTTATGCCCAAAATTTAGATAGCTAAACTATTTCCTAAAAATGTGGGATTCATTTTGTACGATTTACATTCCATAGCAATAGATATACTAAATTTAATTCCGGTTTCATTGCCTAAAAAACCCCTATCGAAACAGGTATACTATCGCATTTATTCTGTATAAATAGACTGATCGATGAATCCGACGCTCGCCAATCCAATTAACCCCAGCCCACGCTACCACTTTGACTTCGAGCCCGAAACCAGTCGTGTGCGGGCCACTTTCAAGGGCATTACCCTGGCAGATAGTCAGCAGGCTATGCTCATGCAGGAAACTCGTCTCGCGCCGATATTTTATTTTCCGCGTGCCGATGTACGAATGGACAGGTTCCACCAAAGCGATTACATCAGCCACTGTCCATTTAAAGGGAATGCTTCACATTATTCGCTTAACAGTGAAGGATTCACTGCCGACAATATTATGTGGAGTTACGAAACACCTTTCGCTGAAAACGAACACATCCGTAACTATGTTGCGTTTTATGCTGACCGCGTCAATATCGAGGTAATGGACGATAGCACCGAGGCACAGATGTCCGGGGCGTCGAATAGCTACGCCAATCCCCTGTTGCACTGGATATTGCACGAGGCACCGGCGCTGAGCAACATTAGCGATCTTACCGGTGCTTTTGCCCGCCAGATGTGCGCCGTAGGCATTCCACTCTGGGACATGACGGTGGTAATCCCGACCCTGCATCCTCAGGTAGCCGCACTGGTGCAGAACTGGCAGAGTTCCAATGGCGAGCTCACTGAACTGGAGCCAAGCTTCGAAGGGCTGGAATCTCCGGAGTTTCTAAACAGTCCTTTAGTGCCATTATTTGATGGTGCCGGCGGCATTCGCAGGCGGCTAGACGTCGATAATCCCCAGCTCGACTTTGGCGTATTACACGATCTTTACGAAGTAGGCGCAACCGACTATGTCGCCATGCCGATGCTATTTTCGGATGGCAAAATCAACGGCTTGTGTATGAGCACCAAAAAACCGGGAGGCTTCAGCACGTCGGATCTAGGTCATCTCTATGAAGTACTGGCAGTTATGGGCCGGATCTATGAAGTACACATCCTGCAGCGCAAAGCTCGCACGCTGCTTGACACTTACCTGGGGTCGCATGCGGGCGCGCTTGTACTCAATGGTTTGATACGCCGTGGTGACGGCGAGGATATCCGCGCTGTTATCTGGTTCTGCGATCTACGTGGTTCCACGCCACTGGCACAATCTATGTCTCGCAATGAATTTCTCGCCTGCCTCAACGAATACTTCGATGCAGTAGCGGGTGCGGTAATCGATCACGGCGGGCAAATTCTGCGTTTCATCGGGGATGCAGCGTTGGCAATTTTCCCAATAGAAACACGGGCTGAAGATTCTGCCCTTTATGAAATTAATTCACGCCATGCCTGCGAACAGGCACTCGCCGCAGCCCGGGAAGCTGCGCTACGTATGAAAGCTACTAATCTGTCTCGTCGGGAAGACAATAAACCGCCGCTCGACTATGGGATCGCTTTGCATCTTGGTAATGTTAGCTACGGTAATATTGGTACTGGCAACCGCCTTGAATTTACCGTGATCGGCGACGCGGCAAACTGTGCGGCGAGGATCGAGTCAATGTGCAAAACGCTCGACAAATCCCTGTTACTTTCCGCCGAATTTGTCGATGTACTGGGCGCCGATCAATTTACCAGTTTCGGCCAGCATAATCTTCGGGGCATTGACGCAGCGCAGGAAATTTATGCCTTGTCCTGAAGGCTTATTAGCAGGCCATGCAGCCAACCGGTAATTCCGGGGACATATAATTCCGCATATATGTCCCCAGAAATTCAGAATCTTTCACATCCCAATCAGTTGCCGATACTATCAGCCTAGTTTCAAATCGAGCCAGGCTTGCATGCCAGCACTGTAATCTTCAAGCTCGGCTGCCACCGCAGTATGGGCTTCAACTCCGGTACGGTAATCGAGCAGATTTACAGGCCAATCGAGTTCGAGACCCAAAACCGGTGTGAAGGCATCAAGCCAGGCAAAGCTGATCGGAAACCCACAATCGCCAAGAACCAGCAAGTCGATATCGAGAAAAGTGTCGGTCGCGAGCAAACGAGACAGCTCTTGCAAACGGAGATTGAGTACCTCGTTCTGGTTAGCAACGCCGTTAGTGTCACGAGCTCCGGGGGCAATATGGGCAAACAACTTGCGTACTTCGGGTTCGAGCCTGGTGTCATGAAAACGTGACCGTTCCCGACATTTTGCACGAGCAGCCGGATCAGCGGGCAGCATATTCGGCGTGGGGATTTTTTCATTTAGATATTCGGCAATAGCTTCGGAATCAGCGATTACAAGACTACCGTCTACCAACGCAGGCATTGTGCCCGACGGAATCAGCTTGCGATAAGCTTCAGAACCGCAACCGCCCTCAGGTTCCGACTCTTGCCATTTAGCGCCTTTGTGCCGGAGCAGCACCCGAAGCTTGGCGCAATATAGGCTTTCAGATGTGGTATATACAGTCAGCATGTATCCAGAGGGTGCGAACACCCCCTAAACTGATCCCGTTTCATACCTATGTTGTTCGGCCACTAGTTGTTCAAATTCCATTTCTTACCTAAGCCGTCGAAAAAGCCGCGTTCCTGCTTCAGCCTAATCCAGGTATTGACGTAATTGATCCACACCTGGTCGCCTTGGGGTAGCAACATCGCAATCGGGGTGGGTGACTTGGGCGCAGAAACTGGTACGATCGCCATTTGCGGATACTTAATGACCAGTTTATTGGCTTCGACATTTGATGTGATATGCGCATCGGCGCGGCCCGCTAATACTTCCTGAAAATCGCGCGCAGGTGCTTCGACGATTTTATGCGTAGCGTTTGGAAAGTAAGCCTTGACCTGCTTTTCCTGGGTTGTTCCCAGGGTTGCAGCGACCGTAACACCCGCCTTGTCCAGGTCACCCCAGTCTTTATACTTTGCGGCATTTTTTGACAGGATCAACGGAACTGTCGCGAGTGAAAAATAACTGTTTGAATAGCCCGCCGCCTTGGCCCGGGCCGGTGACACCGATGCCGACCCGGTCATATGATACTTGCCCGAAGTCACACCGCTGACCAGCGTCTTCCAGTCGGCCGGTATAAATTCAAGCTCGACCCCGAGGTCCTTAGCCAGTTCGGCCATGACATCAATATCATAGCCGGTATAACTGTTATTGGCCGGATCCTTCATGGTCATCGGGTTCCAGTCACCAGTAGTCCCAACCTTAAGCACACCGTTGCTGAGTATATCCTGTAGAGCTGATGTTCCCTGTGCCTGAAGAGCCGTGCTAAACATGAACAGGACAATGCCCGCAAATTTTACTAATTTCATTATTATTCCCCCTCGATTTTGATTGTGGCCAGTATCATTTCACGGACATATGTAATTTGCAACAGCACCAAATATTTTTGCATAATATCTCCTGCCATGCTTCAATCGGGGTCGCATCAGTACAATGAGCCGCTCACTAGCCTTGACCAAGCAACCCCTGATTTCAGTGCGGGATATATCGAAAACATTTGGCGAATTCCAGGCACTCAGAAATGTATCGCTCGAAATAAATGCGGGCGAGAGAGTGGTTATTTGCGGCCCTTCCGGATCTGGAAAATCCACCTTGATCCGCTGCATTAACCAACTCGAACTACAGGAAAAAGGACAGATTATGATCGATGGCTTCGAAGTCGGAATCGGTCTGAAAGAGCAACGTGCAACCCTGTCACGTATTGGCATGGTGTTTCAGCAATTCAACCTGTTCCCTCATTTGAGTGTGCTGGACAACCTGACGCTGGGACCGCAACGATCCCGCAAAATGGATCGCGATGCCGCCGAGGCACTGGCGATGTCATACCTGGAGCGAGTGCATATCCCCGAACAAGCCGACAAGTTTCCACGCCAGCTTTCTGGCGGGCAGCAACAACGGGTCGCGATTGCGCGCTCGCTGTGCATGGAGCCCGATATCATGCTGTTCGACGAGCCGACCTCAGCGCTGGATCCAGAAATGATTAACGAGGTACTCGATGTTATGGTTGAACTGGCCAATAGTGGAATGACCATGATATGCGTAACCCACGAAATGGGATTTGCGCGCAAGGTGGCCGATAAAATGCTGTTCATGGATCACGGCGAAATTGTCGATGCCGCACCGCCAGAAAAATTTTTTAGCAGCCCCGACAGCAGTCGCTGCCAGGATTTTCTGCAAAAAATACTGCATCACTGAATTATGACAAGAGCATTTTTAATCGTTGCTGGCGTTGCTTTACTGGCTGGATGTTCCGCTAGCTGGGGCTGGTATGTCGTCAATCCGACAACAACTAGTGGAATGTCCAACCTCAAATTTCTGCTTGACGGGCTTTATTACACGGTATTATTGTCGCTTTGTGCGATCATGATATCGATCGTAGTCGGGCTGCTGATCGCACTACCCGGTTTGTCCTCGCGCCGTGGCTTTCGCGTAATTAATCGCAGCTATGTCGAATTGGTACGCGCGGTCCCCATTCTTGTATTGATCTTGTGGGTATATTATGGCCTGCCCCAACTAGCCAACATATCGATTAACGTATTTTGGGCAGGTGTTGTTGCCCTGGCGTTATCCGACAGCGCATTCGAGGCTGAAATTTTTCGAGCCGGAATCCAGTCTATCGATAAGGGCCAATACGAGGCATCACATTCAATTTCGCTCAGCTATACAGACACGATGCGTTACGTGATCCTGCCTCAAGCGATTAGGCGCATTCTGCCTGCACTGGGCAATCAACTGGTTTACATGCTGAAAATGTCTTCGCTGGTATCGATAATCGGCTTACAGGAATTAACACGACGAGCCAACGAACTCGTCGTAACCGAGTATCGCCCTTTGGAAATTTACACGATCCTGGTGCTTGAATATCTGTTTCTAATATTGATCGTTTCGGCCGGCGTACGCTGGCTGGAACGTCGGTTGCAGACCGATGTTCGACACTAACCCGCATTTCTCACCAGGATGGCGGGCTCTCGCTTGTTGTTTGAACTCATAAGGCAATTTTTTCAGACGGAAATACGCACTGTTATTCCGCTCCTTGAGAAAATCCCTTATGAATCCAAAGCCTGGTGCGATCAACACACACGCTGGTGAGAAATGCGGATTAGCTGGAAATATTGACATGAGTGCCTGGATAAAAATGATAGCCGATGACCAAGCCGATTCGGACCTTCTTGACGCATTACAGCTGGCGCGCACGCCTCATGGTACCGTCGACAACGTTATGCGGGTACATTCGCTTCGACCTAACACAATGCGCGGGCACCTGACATTGTATCGGGCTGTACTCCATGACGACGCAAATACGCTGCCGCTCTGGCTACAGGAAACCGTCAGCTCCTATGTTTCAATATTGAATCAGTGCGATTATTCCCTTGCGAATCACTGGGCCAACGCTCGTCATCTGATTGCCGATGAATCCAGGGCTGACGCGATCGAGCAAGCTTTACATCAGCGTCGCCCGCAGGATGCTTTCGAGGGTCAGGAACTGGCACTAATGCTTTACACGGAAAAACTCACCGTAAATCCGGGCGACATGACGGAGAGCGATGTCGTGGAACTGCGCGTTAACGGTCTGGACGACGGCCAGATACTCGAAGCTAACCAGATCATTTGTTACTTCAATTATGTCAACCGCAGCCTCAACGGGCTTGGAGTGACTACCGAAAACGATATCGTGGGCTATTATGCTGATTCGAAATGAGGGCCGGCGATGACGCCCGCAAGAGCACCCGACACAGGTTCGATTCCGGTAGTTGACATTTCGCCCCTGCGAAATGGCAGCAATCCAACAGCAGTTGCTCACGCCCTGCTTGAGGCAAGTCAGAATCTCGGATTTATCTATGTCAACGGACATGGAATTCCAGACCAGACGATTGAAATAGCACGAGAAAAGGCCTTCGAGTTTTTCCGCAGCAGGGAAGTGCAAAAACGGCGCTATGCGATCACTCCGAAGCACCGTGGCTGGCTTGCACGTGGCGGCGCCAAAATGCAGGACGATGCCGAGGCTGACCTTAAGGAAAGTTTTCTCTGGGGATATCAGGATAAATATGGTTGTGCGCCTTCTGATCACGAACTTCGAGGGCCCAACTTGTGGCCCGATTTTGTTCCGGAGATGGAGAGCAGCGCAATGGCCTATTTTAAAGAAGCTGATCGCCTCGCGCGCGATCTACTCAACGGATTTGCGATTGGCCTCAATCTCGATCCTGATTTTTTTCTACGCAACTGCCAGACACCACTTAGCAGAGCATCGTTCGTATATTATCCAAAACAGCCTGAATCCTCCGGTCAGGCTTTGTTTGGCGTCGGCCCGCATACCGATTTCGGCCTACTTACCGTGTTAAGTCAGGATGATGTCGGCGGACTTCAAGTCAAGAATCTCGCCGGGGAATGGATTGAGGCTCCGCCAATACCGGGTACGATGGTAGTTAACGTCGGTGATTTGCTCGAACGCTGGACCGACTGTGCTTTCCGTTCCACCCCACATCGGGTGATCAATACCTCGGGACGTGAACGCCTTTCGCTGGTTCTCGCCTTCGATCCGGACCCGGAGACCATGATCGATGCACGTGAAGTAATCGGGAATGAAAAACCGCCAAAACAGCCACCCATCAGTTGCGGTGACTACCTCGTGTGGCGTTTTGGTCGCGCGTTTTCCTATCGCGACTCCGTGATAAAATGAATAAGTTGGTAGATCCGGCCACTGCCACCGATAACCTGCTTCAAAATTGTGCCGGCCTGACGCCCCGCAGCTCATTGCTGATCGTTTACGAAGACCCGAAGCTTGGCTGGTACGATCAAATGGTTACCGAAACGATTGTTGACGCGGCCCGCTCGATGGGCATCAAGACCCAGACCTTTGCTGTCGGCACCCCGCAAAACGAGCCGAATATCGCGCTGACGTCAGCAATGCAGCAATACGATTGCACTCTGTTCCTTTCGCGTATCGGTGACCAGGATCGTTTCGCATCCCCGGTTCCCGGTAAGGCTATCGTCATGTGCTACCTGCGCTCCTTCGATATGCTGACTTCGAATTTTGCGGGCGTCTCCTATCAGGCTACTCAAGCTCTTAAAAAAGTACTGGACAGCCTGGCCTGTCAGGCAAGCAAAATCGAAATCTTCTGCCCCCTGGGCACTAAATGCAGTCTCGAACAAACACCGCATACGGCAATCGACGCGCATGATGTTTCGATCCTGCGTTTCCCCCTAGGGGTTATTACCCCGATCGATGCCCGCAAACTAAGCGGTCGGGTAGTATTGAGCCACTTCCTCACCCCGACAGGGTCGCGGGTTTATCATCCCCCGAATCTCGAACTCCGCGAGTCCCTGGTGGCCAATATCGAAAATGGTCGAATTAGTGGATTCGAAGGGAATATCAAGGATGTAGCTGCCGTGGAAAACCACTATCGACGAATAGCGGCACAATTCGATATTGATCCCAGCTGCGTACACTCGTGGCACGCCGGCATGCATCCTGGTCTGTCCTACCTTCAGAAAGCTGAGTCTGACCCGGATCGCTGGTCTAACACAATCTTCAATCATCCCCGAATCCTTCATTTTCATACCTGCGGCGCCTATGCGCCTGGCGAAATATGCTGGATCGTAAAGGATCAGACAATTTTACTCGACGGTAAACCGCTCTGGGACGAAGGCAAACTCTGCCTTCAGGACTTTTCCGAAACGCGCACCACTCTCGAAAACTGGCCCGAACTGGAACGCCTTTTTTATCAGGCCGCTGGTCAGATTGGGCTCTGATTCAAAGGCTCCTTTAACTGGTCAAGACTCCAGCGCTTCGCTCAACTCAAACCACTCTTCTTCGAGTTGCTGTAAATCCTTTTGAACTATCGCCTGTTGTACCAGTATTTCGGTCAGTTTGGCTTTATTGTCGGCTTCATAAATCGATGGCTGGGACAAGGAATGTTCCAGCGTCTGCTTTTTTTGGTTGAGTTTTTCGACTTCTCTCTCCACCCGCTTTAACCGTTTCATCTGCGGTGCTCGCAGTTTTCGTTGCTCGGCCTGTTTCTGTCTATTTAGTTTAGTAGTATTAACCACAGGATTGAATGGCGATCGATCAGCGTTGCCCTTGCCCGATTTTTTATTCGCCAGCCAACGCGGATAGGCATCGATATCATCGTCAAACGGCAGGAGTCCGCCGTTATCGACCAGCCATAAATCATCACTGACACTGCGCAACAAATGCCGATCATGCGAGACCAGAATGACACTGCCTTCGAAACCCTGCAAGGCCTGATTCAACGCCAGCCGCATTTCCAGATCAAGATGGTTGGTTGGTTCATCCAGTAATATCAAATTGGGGCTTTGCCAGATGATGAGGGCCAGCACCAGCCTGGCTTTTTCACCGCCCGAGAAAGAACCGACCATTTGCAGTACCTTGTCACCGCTGAAATTATAACCACCCAGGTAAGTCCGGATATCGCGTTCTGTGAGCTTTTCATCGAGACGTTGCATGGTAAGCAGGGCACTAGCTTCTGCATCAAGTTGCTCGACCTGGTGTTGCGCAAAATAACCAACCTTCAAATCCTTTGATCGATCCATTTGCCCACCTTGCAATCCAAGCTCTCCAGCGAGTAATTTTATAAACGTTGACTTACCGGCACCATTTAATCCCAGTAATCCTATCCGCTCGCCCGGAATCAATGAAAAATTTATGTCCTCAAGCACCGTGAGTTCACCGTAGCCGACCGATGCATCGTCGATTCGTAGCAACGACGTCGGCATCGCCCTGGGTGGTTTAAAGCAAAAGCGAAAAGGCGAATCGATATGTGCCGGGCCGATTCGTTGCATGCGCTCCAGGGCCTTGATACGGCTCTGTGCCTGCTTTGCTTTGGTCGCCTTGGCCTTGAAACGATTGATAAAGCTTTGCATATGCGCGATCGACTGTTGCTGCTTGATATAACTCGACTGTTGTTGCGCCAAACGCTCGGCGCGTTGTTCTTCGAATGCTGAATAATTGCCGGTATAGAGACGGATGCCCTGTTGCTCAACATGGGCAATATGGCCGACCACCGAGTCAAGGAAATCCCGGTCGTGCGAAACCAGCACTAGCGTGCCACGATAGCGCCTCAACCATTGCTCGAGCCAGATAACCGCATCTAGATCGAGATGATTAGTCGGCTCATCGAGTAGTAATAAATCGGAGCGACACATCAAGGCACCCGCCAGATTCAGTCGCATGATCCAGCCGCCGGAAAAAAATTCCAGCGGTTTCTCTATTTCCTCATCTTTAAAACCGAGACCGGAAAGTAACTTTGCCGCTCGGCTATAAGCGTGGTAACCGTCGATTTCTTCGAGTCGCTCATGGCATTGTGCGATGGCATCGGCGTGATGATCCTGTTCTGCCCTCGCAAGCTTTTGCTGTACCCGACGCAGCTCGATATCACCATCCATGACAAAATCAATAGCCTTTTGCCGGGTTAATTGCGTTTCCTGTGCGACTTCGGCAATTTGCCAGTGCGATGGTTTCGAAAAGTCTCCGCTGTCGGCCGACAGGTCACCTCGTATCAAAGAAAATAAAGATGATTTGCCGCTGCCGTTAGCGCCGGTCAGCCCGACTTTCTGCCCGGCGTGTATCGTGAACCCCACGTCCTGGAACAACAAACTGGCACCACGACGCAAAGCGAGATCGGTAAATTTTAACATAGAGATAAAACGGTTTCGGGTCAGATTTGGCAGTATCCAGAACGAGAATTTGCAAGAAATCCTCAGTTGGCGATGAATTTACGTTAATATAGCGTGAATAATAAAGACTAGTTTAGCGCATGAATATAGAAAATTACTACCAGATCGACGGCACTAAAATTTCATTTACCCGACAACAGGCCAGCGAATTTGCAAAAGCTGTCGCCGGAGATTTTAATCAGCTACACGATATCGACGCTACCCGGTTTTGTGTGCCCGGCGATTTGCTATTTGCTGTCATTATCCATCACTACGGCCTTCGACAGACAATGGGGTTTTCGTTTTCGGGTATGGTCAGCGACGATGATGTCTTGATTTTACCCAAAGTCGAAGCACGGGAAATTTCCATATATGATGAAAAGAACAAAAAATACCTCGATGTATCCACTGACGGCGGGCAAAGTCACAACGCAAAATTAATTGAATCGCTGACGCTCCATTGTGTCGAGTTCTCCGGCCATACCTTCCCACACGTGCTAGTGCCCTTGATGAAGGAAAACAATACCATGATTAATACGGAACGACCGCTGGTTATTTATGACCATATGCGTATATCACTCGACACATTTGACATGGATTCAGTTGCACTGGTCCATTCCGGCAGTATCTTTCGCATCTATGGGAAACGTGGCGATGTGGCGTTGAATTACGATTTAACCTGTAATGGCGAAAAGGTCGGCAAAGGCCAGAAGAAAATGGTTTTAGGCGGCTTACGCGAGTATCAACAGGATAAAATCGATCAACTGGTTGATTCTATCGAACATTGCAGACAGACTTACCGTGCTAACCGCTAAACCGAATTAAAACTCTCGTGCAAAACGCAGGCTGAATAGCTTGTCACCGGAAGCCGCAAACTTAAATCGCACAAACGAAGTTGGATCGACAAACAGGTCAATACTGAGTCCGGTACTGACATCTTCGCTGTTCTCGAAAGTTTCGGTACTGCTATCTCGCTGGATATCTCCGCTGATATTGCTGATAACCGCAAAAGGCATAAGACGAATTTGGCTGAACATGGCACTTAAACCGATCTGATAGGAAATTTCCCGCCAATCAATCCGGTCGGTCGTTGTGTCATCGATCACTGAGCCGGAATGGTATCGGTAGCCAATTTGATTATGCAAGGCAAAATAATCACCGAATGAAAATGGATAACGCAAAAATACGCCAACGTAGCTGGCATTGAATTTTTCGGTATTTTTGGGACCGCTGCTATTACTGATACGCGTGGTTTGTCGACCGATGTTAGCGCCGACACCGATACCGCTTCGGGTTTTTTCTTCAAAATGCAGGTTGAGACGCGTGGTATCTGACACGCGTTGATTGCTTTCGAATAGCCAGTCACTTTCAATCTCATCGATGCTCAAGGACGTGCCGGACCAGTCGGCATTAACCGTCTGAATCATCATAGCGAGTAGCATAATCAGTCCGCTGAAATATTTAATGAGGCTGTTCCCGTTCGACCACGACTGCGGGAGTAATTCCGAGTCTGGTCAATTGTTGATGATCACTAATTCGTTCGCAGGCGGCAGTAACCCATTGCTCCACTTCTCCTATGATCTGGTCAGCTTTTTTACCTTCAGGATCTATCGGTTTTCCTATCACGATTCGAATCGTACCCGGCCATTTGATCCAGCTATGGCGTGGCCAGAATTCTCCGGCATTATGTGCCACCGGTAACACCGCATATCCGGTTTTCTCGGAAACGATTGCACCACCGATCTTAAAGGGTTTTCTCTCGCCCGGTTTTACCCGGGTCCCTTCAGGAAAGAGCATCAGTATTCTACCTTCATCCATGCGTTGATGACTTTCAGCAACCAGTTGTTTAATGGCCTGACGTCCGGTTCCACGGTTCAATGCGATGGCATTCATCGCTATCAAACCCCAACCGAAAAATGGAATCCGAGTCAGTTCCTTTTTTACCACCCAGACCATCGGGTCGAAGAATTTTTGCATGGCGATGGTTTCCCAGGTAGAACTGTGCTTACTCATGACAATAAAGCCATGTTGCGGAATATTTTCCTGACCTTCAACAACATATTTAAGACCGCAAAGGTATTTCAATACAGCCAGGCTGATATTAATCCAGTTCTTGATCAGAGCAATTCGGTATTTGAGCGGCGCAAAAACTAACGGTGTCAACACAACCGCCGTCACAATCGTTACCAACAAAAACGGCGGCCAGAATAACGTGGAGCGTATAACTAACCAGAACTTATACAAAATCTCATCGCCTCTTGAGGAATTCTCGAACAAAATGTGCAAGATCATCGTATACGGGTACATTGATTGTTTCGGGGTAATGCTGCATAACAGTTTCTCCTTTGCCGGTTCTTACCAATATCGGTTTGGCATTCGCCATTCCTGCGGCTTTGACGTCGCCGATACTGTCGCCGACGAAAGGTGTCTCGGACAGTTTAATATCAAACTGGCTGGCAATTTGCAACAGTAGCCCCGGTTTCGGTTTGCGACAGATACAGTTATCCTGCGGCCCATGCGGACAATAAAATATTCCGTCAATTCTGGTGTTCCGTATGGCCAGTTGTTTTTCCAACTGATGGTGTATTTTCCGCAAATTGTCTTCGCCGAATAATCCCCGAGCAATACCCGATTGATTGCTCGCAATGGTTACCAGAAAACCTGCTTTTTTTAAACGGCTAATCGCTTCCAGGCTACCGGGGATCGGCACCCACTCCTCTACCGATTTGATATAGTCATCTGAATCCTGATTAATGACGCCATCCCGATCTAATATCACCATGCGCGTCATAGTTACTACGCTCTTAAAGAACTCCAAACATTCACAGCATTACCCTCACGACTGTAATCGGGAAAAATCGGCGACCTGTCTAAAGCATAACAATAACTGTTCAAGCAGGGCGAGGCGATTATGTTTAATCGCTTCATCGTTAACCATTACCATGACATCGTCAAAGAACTGATCGACTACCGGACGGAGATTTGCCAACTGCTCCAGGCCATCAAAATATCGACCTTCTTCAAAACATAGCTGCGCCTGACCCTGTAGCTTTTCCAGTTGCTCGAATAGCTGCTTTTCGGCAACTTCCTGAAATAACCCGGTATTAACCGATGGCAAGTCGGCTTCGGGCTGCTTTTTCAAAATATTGCTGATACGTTTGTTTGCCGCCGCCAGTGCCCTCGCCGCTTCGTTTTGCTGAAAAAGTGAAACTGCCTGAACACGTTGGGCACAATCGTATAAGTCGGTCGGTTTAGTCGCTATGACTGCATCAACGATATCGGAATTGATTTGCTGTTCTTGATAATAGGCTCTTAAACGGTCGAAAATATAATCTATCACCTCATCAACCGTATTAGATGAGTCAACTTTCTCCGGCAAATTTTTAATGCCATATTGACAGAGTTCGCGCAAATCCAGCGATATTTTTGATTCGATCAGGATACGCGCCACGCCCAGGGCCGCCCGCCTTAATGCAAATGGATCTTTCACGCCACTCGGCTTCTGCCCGATAGCGAATATACCGATCAAACTATCGAGTCGGTCAGCCAGTGCCAAACACTGCGCAACATCACTTTCAGGTAAAACATCGCCGGCGAATCTGGGCCAGTAATGCTGTTCGAGCGATGCACTGACCACGGCATTTTCCTGGTCATGATCGGCATAATAGCGTCCCATAATACCCTGCAATCTGGGAAATTCGGCGACCATGTCACTCATTAAATCACATTTACATAATTCATTGGCTCGTTTGACCAATGCCGGATCCGCTCCAATTTTCCCCGCAATGAAAACGGCCAGACTACCGTTGCGATTTACCTTGTCCCCAACACTACCGAGCCGTTCCTGAAATACTACCCGGTCGAGCCGTGGTCTCAGTGTTGACAGCGGCTGTTTCTGATCCTGTTCAAAGAAAAACCGGGCATCGGCAAAACGTGGGCGAATCACACGCTCATTGCCACGCGCGACCACATCCGGGTTCTTGCTATCGACATTCGAAATGGTAATAAAATATGGCCGCAGATTATTATTATCATCAAATACGGCAAAATACTTCTGATTATCCTGCATCGTCATAATCAGCGCTTCCTGCGGCACCTGCAGGAATGTTTCGTCAAATTCTCCGCAAACCGCGACAGGATACTCGACCAGCGCGGTGACTTCTTCGAGTAAATCGCCCTCAATTTGCGCAACGCCACCAAGACTCCTGGCACTTTTTTCCACCAGTGAGCGAATGGTATTTTGACGGCGTTCGAAATTTGCCATCACCAGGCCTTGCGACAACAATATTTTTTCGTACTCGTTCGCCGACTCAATATTAATCTTGCCGGGCGCATGGAATCGATGACCATAACTGGCCGACGAGGATGCAACGCCGAAAACACTCGCTTCAACCGCCTCATTGCCAATCATTACTACCAGCCATTTTACCGGGCGCACGAATTCATCGGTGCGTTCGCCCCAGCGCATGCGTTTAGGGACAGGCAGACGGGCCAACGCCTGATCGAGCAATCCGGGTAGCAATTGTTTCAGACTTAAACCGGGCTCGGTTTTTTCGAAATATAACCAGGCGCCTTTATTGGTTTCGCGCTGGTTTAACTCACTCACCTCGACACCGCAAGATCTGGCAAAACCTTGTGCCGCTTTTGAAGGATGACCATGCACATCGAATGCAGCCTGCACCGCCGGGCCCCGCTTTTCAACGACCTGGTCAGACTGACGTGTGGGTATTTCACGTAACAACATAGCCAGCCGTCGTGGGGTAGCAAACACCTCGACAGAGGCAGGAACTAAACCGGTTTCTTGCAGCGATTCCCGCATCAGTTTTGCAAAGCTCTCCGATAGCGATTTCAACGCCTTTGGAGGCAATTCTTCGGTGCCAAGTTCGATCAAGCAGTCGTTTATCATGATTTGTCCAGCCCCAGGGGAAACCCGAGACTCTCTCGCGAGTCATAATAAGCTTGTGCAACGCCACGGGACAACGTTCTTACCCGCAGAATAATTCGTTGCCGCTCGGTGACAGAAATAGCATGACGTGCATCGAGCAAGTTGAAAGCATGCGACGCTTTCATGACCTGCTCATAGGCCGGTAATGGCAATTTTTGGTCGATCAGAACCCGGCACTGTTTTTCGCAAACATCAAACCAGTTGAATAGCGCATCGGTATCAGCCAGCTCGAAATTATAAGTCGATTGCTCAAATTCATTCTGACGATAAATATCACCATAGGTGACGGCACCCCGCGGGCCGTTCGCCCAGACCAGATCGTAAATACTGTCGACACCCTGCATATACATTGCCAGGCGTTCGATACCATAGGTAATTTCTCCGGAAACCGGCCGGCACTCAAGGCCCCCTACCTGTTGAAAATAGGTAAACTGACTGATTTCCATACCATTCAACCAGACTTCCCAACCCAGACCCCAGGCACCGAGTGTCGGCGATTCCCAGTTGTCTTCAACAAAACGAATATCGTGAACAAGTGTATCGAAGCCTAGCGTTCGTAAAGATTCCAGGTAAAGATCCTGAAAATTATCCGGCGAGGGCTTCAGCAGTACCTGAAACTGGAAATAATGCTGGAGCCGATTTGGATTTTCTCCATAGCGCCCATCGGTCGGTCGCCGACTCGGTTGAACATACGCGGCACGCCAGGGTTCCGGGCCTACCGCGCGTAAGAAGGTTGCAGGATGAAAAGTACCGGCGCCAACCTCCATATCCAATGGCTGCATGATCACGCAGCCCTGTTTGGACCAGTAGTTCTGTAAGGTATGAATTATGCCCTGAAAGCTCGTCAAATCGGTCGCAGACACCACACTCATTAAATTTAATAACCGATAAAAAAATCGCCGTGATTATAGCGAACTGCGGCTAATTCGACATGTCTTTTTAAGGCTTTCCATGATTTCTCGAATATATTCATCTGAACCCGGTGCATCGGTTTTATTAATCGCTTGCCGAATCACAGCCGGTGTCCGGGTGTATATCTGTGTCCAAAATAATTGGCGACAAGCCGTTTGTCTGGCCTGGATGAGCGTTCTATTCGTTGGACCCTTGATTTTGAATTCACCGAGAATTTGGCTGAAAATCTACTAAACTAGACTAGTCGAAATACTTACCAACAGAGTTGTTTTCAATGCGCAAGTAAGTAATGATTCCCCGGTTCAATTTGTATATAGTTCGTTATGATTCAACTTCTCAACCAGTGGTTGCACTGCCTGAAGCATTATGCCTTGATGAGCTTATTTGCTTCCGGGCCGAATAAGCTGCCCTATCGGCTGGATTGCCTGACGCTTACCGTTTTCTGTTATTGCCTGCTTGGATTGGCGTTGGTCGACGCCCAACGCAGCTTTGGCGTGGTGCTACTGCAAATCGGACTGGAAATTTCACTATTGGGGCTGCTCGCTTTCCTCGGATTAAAATGGCTGAAAAAGCTATCGCGATTTTCGCAATGTTTCTCAGCACTGGTTGGCGTCAATTTTGTCATCAGTGCTGTCACCATTCCGGTATTCCACTGGATCACACCGGATATCAACAGCGACGGCAATATAGATAACAGCCTATTATACGTTACCATGGCCATGGTAATCTGGAATCTGGCTGCGATTTCACAAATTTTAAAACGCACGTTTGAAATCAATACGGTTATGTCAGCCATGATCGCTATTAACTACTTTCTAATTTACCAATTCTCGGTTGTCTGGTTTTACTAGCTTGAAGATATACATACTGGGCATCTGTGGCACATTCATGGCAGGTATTGCACTGCTCGCGCGTGAGCTCGGCGTCGAAGTTAGCGGCTCTGACAGTCAGGTTTATCCTCCGATGAGCACACAGCTGAGTGATGCCGGCATCCATTTATACGAGGGTTATGACGCAAAATCACTACCCCGAGACATTGATACATTTATCGTCGGGAATGCTATCACTCGCGGTAATCCGCAGTTTGAATTCATCCTCAATAGCAACCTGCCTTATCGTTCAGCACCACAGTGGTTATACGAAAACGTCCTCGCTAAACGATGGGTGCTGGCAGTCGCCGGTACTCACGGTAAAACAACGACCAGCAGCATGTTGGCCTGGATTTTAGATTATGCGGGATTGAATCCGGGCTATCTGATAGGTGGCATGACAAAGAATTTCAACCTGTCGGCAAGGCTAGGCGAAGATCCTTTTTTTGTCATTGAGGCGGATGAATACGATACCGCGCTGTTCGATAAACGCTCTAAATTTGTGCATTATCACCCACGAACTTTAGTGTTGAATAATTTAGAATTTGATCATGCCGATATTTTTAGTAGCCTCTCAGACATCCAGCGACAATTCCACCATCTGGTGCGCATGATTCCTGAAAACGCTTTAATCATTCATAATGGGGATTGCGACGCCCTCAAGCAGGTACTCGATATGGGTTGTTGGAGCGAATGCCTGGCTTTATCAGAGAATGCAGCGAACAACGGATTCAGTCTCGGCCAGGATAAACAACTCCGCGATAATGATAATCGCCACAATTACACGCTAATACTGCAGCAAACAGGGGGTTTTAATTTGTTTAATGCCGCTGCGGCAATGCTGGCAGCCCGCCACGCCGGGGTCCCATTGCAAACGTCGATTGAGGCACTGGAACGGTTTGAAGGTGTAAAGCGCCGGCAGGAAGTCATCGCCGAGATTGGCGGCGTCCGCATTATAGACGATTTTGCCCATCACCCTACAGCCATCGAGTTAACCTTGCAAGCACTGCGCACGCAGACCACAGGTCGGCTTTTTGCGGTGCTTGATATCCGTTCGAATACCATGAAGATGGGCGCTCACGCTGACACGCTCGGCCAGTCTCTCGGCGCAGCAGATGTGGTATTAATGTGTGAAAATCCGTCTTTGCAATGGAATATTCATGCAATTGAAAGCGCAAAGTCTACTCATATTGTGTTGAAATCAAATGTTGATCAGATCATCGAGCATCTGCTCAATAATTGCCGGCCTGGCGATCAAATCGTTATCATGAGTAATGGAGGTTTTGATAACATACACCGGAGATTAATTCAGGCCATGCGATCCAGGCAATAGTATGCAATTAAAAAAGACGCAACGACCTACCAAAATCGCTAAATACGAAATCAAACGACGCATTGGTCGTGGCTCGATGGGCGTTGTATACGAAGCATACGATCCGTTTGTTCAACGTACGGTTGCCATTAAAATTGCGCACTATCAAGATAACATTCCCAACACCACCAAACGAAAATTAAGCGAGGCATTTTTCTCTGAAGTTTATAGCGCAGGTAAAATGCAACACCCCTCGGTAGTCAGTGTTTACGATGCCGGACAGGAAGGTGACATGAATTACATTGTCATGGAATTTGTCGATGGCACTACCCTTCAGGATTATGTCGCTGGCAAAAAAAAACTGACCTGCAGTCAAGTCATCGATGTCATTTATCAATGCGCCAAAGGCCTCGACTATGTGCACCGCCAGGATGTCATCCACCGTGACCTCAAGCCAGGTAACATTATGCTGAGTAACGAAGGCGAGGTGAAGATCATGGATTTCAGTATCGCCCATGTTGATGTCGGGCTTGGTGATCCGGATACCGACTTGCAAGGTTCACCGATGTATATGCCACCGGAACAGCTCTCGGAAGAAAAACGTCTGGTATTCCAGTCGGATATCTACTCACTCGGTGCGGTAATGTACGCCTTGTTAGCGCACAAGGCACCATTTAAAGCCAGTAACCTCGAATCCTTGATCTATAAAATCAGCAATCTGGATCCAACTCCTCTGGGTGACATTTGCCCGGATGTACCCGAACACATCGTCAATACAGTCGATAAGGCGATGCAGAAAATAATCTACGACCGCTATGAATCGGCCCACGAATTCGCACATGCCCTCAGCAGGTCACTCGGACGCTTACGCGATGTTGGCGAACGCATCGACATGCAGGAAAAATGGAAAACGCTTCGATATTTGCACTTTTTCAAGGATTTTAACGATGATCAGATCACCGACGTCGTCAATGCCAGCGAGTGGAAGGAATACGACAAAGGCGAAGTCATCATTACCGAAGGCGAAGTGGAAACATCGTTTTATATTATAGCCAAAGGTGGTGTCGAAGTAGTAAGAAAAGAAGTAGTTGTCGGTATCATGAAGCAGGGTGATTGCTTTGGAGAAATCGCTTTTATGACGCGCCGGCCGCTTGTTGCTACCATAAGGGCGAGAACCACCGTCACCCTGATGAGCGTGAGTACCTCCTTGATGGAGCAGGCGCCTATTGAAACTCAGCTGCAATATTATCGTATTTTTCTCGAAAACCTGATCTCCAGATTATCGCAGGCTACCGACAAATTAATTGATGCCGACAAAACGCTGTCCGAGGTATGAACATCAAGACGCTAACGCTCGCGATAACCGGCGCTTCCGGTGCAGTTTATACGATTCGCCTCATGCGCCATTGCCTGGCGCGGGGCATTCATATTCAATTCCTCTGTTCACAACCGGGGCAGATCGTGCTCGGAATGGAATCCGATCTTACACTCGGCGGATCGCCGCAAAAAATGCAATCGAGACTTGCTGCCTACTTTGAGGTCGTTCCGGAGCTGATCGACGTCTACGGCAAAGACCAGTGGACCGCTCCGCCTGCCAGTGGTTCGTCCGTCGCGGATGCCATGGTAGTTTGTCCCTGTACTATGGGTTCGCTGGCATCGATTGCCGTCGGCGCCAGTGAAAACCTGATTCATCGTGCCGCCGATGTTATTATTAAGGAACGCAAACCTTTGATACTGGTACCCCGGGAAACACCATTTTCGAGCATTCATCTGGAAAACATGCTGAAACTTTCCAATCTTGGTGTCACTATATTACCGCCGAATCCCGGATTTTATCAGGGCGTCAATAGCGTGAATGATCTGGTTGATTTTGTCGTCGCACGCATACTTGACCAACTCGGCATCGATAACCAGCTATCACCACGATGGGCAAACGACTAAAAGACCAATGAGCGGATTACCTTTGTTCCCGTTAAAGACCGTGTTGTTGCCCGGCAATAAACTGTCATTGAAAATTTTTGAGCCGCGTTATGTCGACATGATTGCGCATTGCATGCGTGAAGATAGTCGTTTTGGTATCGTGCTCATACACCAGGGTGAAGAAACTTCGGTCGATGCGGATATTTTTTCGATCGGCACTACCGCCAGCATCGCCGACTGGCAAAATCGCTCCGACGGACTACTCGGTATTACCGCACTCGGCCACGAGCGCTTCGAAATTAAAAGCACCAACACCCAGGCCGATGGTCTTACCCTTGCCAATATCGATATTATTTCTGAAGCCGTAAACAGGGAGATTCCCGAGCAATATATCTATATGCAGGAACTACTTGCCCACATCGGTGCCCAGGAAGGCAAGAGCGATGTCGAAACAGAAGATTTTGTGGCGATTCTGTATCAGCTTATCTACCTGTTACCGCTCGATACCAATCTCAAACAGCGACTGCTCGAAGTACCCGAATGCTCTGACCGGGCTGGCATTTTACACGCCGAATTGATCAGACTGGGGGTGATTCAGTATGTTAAACCAGAATCGATAGACAGCAACGGCTGAGTCCTAAACCGAATAGCGAACTACAAACCGTCGTAATATTTCTCGGGCAAATGGCGTATCATCCTTGCTAATCGCATCGATCAAGCTCTGGGCCCGTTCTGGTTTGAAATACCCATGATTTTTATAGGCATGAACACGCAGGGTAAACCCCTGACTATCACCTTCTGGATGAAATTGAGTGGCATAGACGTTGTTACCTACGCGGAACATCTGTACCGGACAGTCATCACCCCTTAACAGCAATGTTGCCTTCGGAGGCAGTTGGTCGCAGGCCTCTTTATGCCCCAGCAACACTTGCATTTGCTCTGGAAAGCCTTTCAACAATCCGTCTTCGCGGCCATTTTCGGTAAGCCTGACCGTAACACAGCCTACTGCCTCTGCATATTGACCGGAAATTGGGGTACTCAAGTAAGATCCGAGCAAACCGCAACCGGAACAGGCCCCGAGGAAAGGAAAATCGTTCGGTATAATTTCGTCAAAAAGTCGGGTAAAATCACGTTCGATTTTTTTCTGGATCGGTAGTTTCCCGGCTTCGGGCGTACTAATATCAAACGGGCTGCCACCAACAATAACAGCCGAGTAGTCAGTCAGGGCTAAATCAGGTATGCCATTTTGTTCAATACGGACACGACGGGTATCTATTGCACTCAATCCGCCATATTTCAGGATTGCCTCGAACTCGTTATCCGAAGTATCGTCTTCAGGGCGCAATTGTAAAATTAAAAATGGTTTCATCGACTCACCACAGATGGGTATAACATTTACCGCAGGGTTCCATTTGCCAACCAGCAGAGCTACACTTGAAAAAACCCATTAAAACCGGAACTATCACCATGATCAAGAAACTAGTCCTGTTGAGCAGTTTTTTATTTTTTTCGTCGTACGCCTTGTCGGCCGAATTGGAAGGTGTTTTTGTCGACGATCAGGTCACCGTAGAAAATAGTGAAACCCTGGTACTAAACGGCATGGGCTTACGTGAGAAATTCTGGGTTGACGTCTATGTCGGTTCGCTCTACCTGCCGAAAAAAACCGAAAGCGTTGCTGATATTCTGTCGTCAAGAAATGCCTGGCGCATTCAAATGGACTTCGTTTATAAAGAAGTCGACAAAGAAAAACTGGTTACTGCCTGGCGCGAAGGTTTTAATATGAATCAGGAAAAAGATGTCATAAATGCTATCAGTGATCGCATGGATCAATTTTATGGCTTTTTTAATGAGAATGCTGTCAAAAAAGACCAGTTTATTCTCGACTATATTCCCGGTAAAGGTACCACTGTCAGCAAGAACAAAAAGGTTCTCGGCACCATACCCGGTGAAGATTTCAAAAAAGCGGTTCTCGAAATCTGGCTGGGTAACTTCCCCGCCGATAAAGATTTAAAACGCGGTATGTTAGGCCTCTAAAGCCCGGCAAAAACCCGGTCGGCAGATTCAACCGTCGCCTGAATCTGCGCGTCGGTATGCGCCGAACTGACAAAACCGGCTTCGAAAGCCGATGGCGCCAGATTAATACCCTGCGCCAGCATGCCATGGAAGAAGCGTTTGAATCGCTCGACATCACACTGGCTTACATGCTCGAAGCGACTCACCTGCGACTGCTCGGTAAAAAACAAACCAAACATGGCACCAACCCGATTGGCCTGCATCGGTACCCTATTTGCCCGTGCTTTATCAAGAATACCATTCACCAGTTGATCGGTTTTTCCAGTTAGTTCCTCGTAAAAACCGCCGCGCCTGATAATTTCCAGATTTTTCAATCCCGCAGCCATTGCGACAGGATTACCTGCCAAGGTGCCGGCTTGATACACTGGCCCGAGTGGTGCAATATGGTTCATAATTTCACGTTTACCACCAAAAGCGCCTACAGGCATGCCGCCGCCGATGACCTTACCGAGCGTCGTGAGATCGGGTTTAATACCATAAAGCCCCTGTGCTCCCGCGAGCCCGACACGAAAGCCCGTCATCACCTCATCAAATATCAATACACTGCCGCTGGCATCGCAGGCTTCGCGTAAAGATTGTAGAAATCCATCCAGCGGCGGCACGCAGTTCATATTGCCGGCAACCGGTTCGACAATAATACAGGCGATATCAGTGCCTATCTCGGCCATTAACTGACGCACCTGATCGCTATTATTATATTCGAGCGTGATAGTGTTTTGCGCCAACGCTTCGGGTACCCCCGGCGAATTGGGGACACCCATGGTCAGGGCACCGGAGCCGGCTTTCACCAGCAACGAATCGGCGTGGCCGTGATAACAACCCTCAAATTTTACAATTTTGTCCCGACCGGTAAAACCACGTGCCAGACGAATTGCACTCATGGTTGCCTCGGTACCCGAACAGGTCATACGCACCAGATCCAGATTGGGCATGACTTCGCAGATTTTTTCGGCCAGCGCGACCTCGGCTCGAGTTGGTGCGCCGAAACTAAGGCCTTTGCGTACAGTTTCGACCACAGCGTCGATAATTTCAGGATTGGCATGACCGCAAATCATCGGCCCCCAGGATCCAACATAATCAATATAGGACTTGCCATCGACGTCAAACATCAGCGCGCCTTCAGCACGTTCGAAAAATACCGGCGTACCGCCGACGCCATTGAACGCCCGCACTGGTGAATTAACACCGCCCGGAATAAACTGGCAGGCCTGTTCGAATAAAATATCTGATTGGTTCATATTACAAGTCCTGTTCAAAAGTTTTGTCAGTCGGTTTCGTCTTCTTCATACATCCAGTAAAATCGGCAAGGCTGCATCTGCCCCATGCCAAAACGGGAGGCATGTTTCAGTGTCTGCCAACAATAGTTTTGCGCCTCCCCACTGGCAACAATCAAATCCAGCCCCTGTGCCAGTAATGCTGCGAGGCTCGCCGACAAGGTACAACCGGCGCCGTAAAATTCACCACCAAGTCGCGGCCACTCGTACTGTTCAATAATGCGAAAATTATGGTAGAGCGTATTTACTACCGTTTCGCTGGATTCGCGTCGCCCACCGAGCAAAATGTGCTCGCAACCCCCGTCCATCAACCCTTGCACCATCGCGTTCAGATTATCGGCTTCGGGAATCAGCATCGCCGCTTCCAACCTGCTCAGTGATAACAGATTAGCATGCGGAATCAGTAATTCTCGTATGGATTCGATAACCTCGTCTTCGACCAGTTCCATGCTATTGCTGGATATCAGCATCGGGTCAAATATTACCGGCGTGTCAGGGTAATCGACAAGGATTCCCTGAATCGCTTCGACGCCCTCTCCGCTGCCAATGAAGCCGACCTTGATCGCAGTAACCGGATTGTCCTCAAGTACCGCTCGCGCACTTTGAATGATGATATCGTCATCAATGGGAATCAGGCTCGAGACTGACTGCGAATCCTGCACGCTGAGACAGGTGACCACCGTATTCGCATGGCAACCCTGACTGACGATCGCCTCCACATCAGCAGTAACACCGCTGGCGCCGGTTGAATCGTGAAAATTAAAACTGAGTACCGTTGGATTCGGTACAGTTTTGTCAGCTTTGGGCATTATTGCAGGGGGATGTTGTCTTTGCCACTATCAGGCACCGGAGTCTTATAGATGGCAGTATTTATCCGTTCAATATAATTGTTAGGCACTTTTTTTGAACAAAACAGATAGCGCTTATTACCCTGCGGTAAGCCAAGGTCCCGTGTCTTGAAATCATTTTTCTTGAATCCCTCTTTTAGAATCGATGTGTTTACCTCTTCAGGCGCCATTAGCATATAATCAAAACGACCTTTTTTCAGCATATGAATAAGGGTCTTCTGGGGGGCGCTAACCTCAATGACCGGGGGGCGGATTTCACTGATAAAATTATCGATAATGTCTCCATAAGAAAATGTGCTGTTTTTACCTAGTGTCAAGTTTTGGTTAGCGAATAAATTGCTAATATCACTAATATTTTTAAATCTTTTATCGGAAGATCTAATCAATGCAACCAAGGGCTTATTTTGATAGATAGCATCTGTGAAATTGCCAAATTTTTCCCGCTCATCATTTTTAAACCAGCCTACAGAACAAATCGGACTGGCATTTATACGAATTCGATTCAGTATGCCTTTAGCGGTGGACTGGCGTACTTTATAGGGCACCTTTGCTGTTTTTAATACCTCAATTTGCCACTCCAGCAGAAAGCCTTTGGGAATATTATTCTGAAGATAATAATATGGCGCACGATCAATAAATGACAATATGATTTCGTCCGACTGCGCCCATAGACACTCGGACTGAATAAACACTATAAAAATAGGTATTATCTTAAATTTCATCATTTCTTCAGTTACTCAGCTGTTTCTGACAAATTACTTCGAACAATTCAGCCTCCCCGGTAAAATTTCCAGGTTTGCAGAAACTCGGGCAATTTCATTAAACAAATTATCTCTTGAAAAGGGTTTGGATATATGGCCATCAGCACCCATATCTTTATATCTGTTGACATCCGATACCATGGTATTGGCAGTAACTGTTATTATAGGTGTATAGGTTCCTTTAAGCTTTACAGTTAGTAGCTCGCCTGAAAGTTCCTTACCGGGAATTTCGCAGCAGATTCCCTGTTCACTGTTACGGATAATATCGATAGCCTGAATTCCATCCATGACAGGCATTTGAATGTCCATCAGCACCAGATCAAATTGTTTTTTAGCAAGGCTCTTAAGCGCTTCAAGCCCATTTTCGACATGCATAGCATGATGACCCTGTTTTTTAAGCGCTGCCATGGCGATTAAACCATTGGTTTTCTCGTCTTCGGCTAACAGGACATTTAATTCGCGAACGGATTGCGACAAGGCATTACTAGCATGGCTGATTTTTCCGCTTTTTTCGGCAGATTCAGCTTTTTGGAAATTGACCCTAAACCAAAATGAGGCACCTGCCCCTTCTTCGCTTTCCACGCCAATTTCACCACCCATCAACCTAACGATATTTTTGGAAATTGACAGGCCAAGACCGGTTCCACCATATTTTCTGGTCGTTGAGTTATCTGCCTGAGTGAATGACTGGAAAAGAGATTTCTGTTCTTGCTTACCGATGCCAATACCGGTATCGGAAACCGTAATTTTACAGGTGACATTTTTCGGGCTCTCGTCGACGGTTTCAAGAGAAATACGCACGCTCCCCCCTTCCGGGGTGAATTTAATCGCATTACTCACCAGGTTAATAATGATCTGGTTTAGTCGAATAAAATCTCCAGATATCTGCCCTGAAAAACCAGCCATTAAATCTAACTCCAGGTCTATATCTTTTTTCCTGGCCTGTGGTAGAAGAACATTGCAGGTGTGTTCGAGTTTTTCCTTGAGATTAAAGCTCGTTGATTCCAATTCTAGCTTTCCAGCTTCAATTTTCGAAAAATCGAGAATATCATTGATTATTCTTAATAATCCTTCAGAGCTATCCAATATGCTGTCGGCGTACTGTCTTTGATCAGACGTCAATGAAGTATCTTTCAATAACTCCGCCATACCCATAACGCCATTCATGGGGGTGCGTATCTCATGACTCATATTGGCAAGAAAGGTCGATTTTGCCCTTGCAGCGGCTTCAACTTTTTTCTTCTCGGATTCCAGTAAATCTATTGAGACAGTTGAATTCCGAATTTTTTCATCCCGTCGCTGGATCGCATCTCTCATCTGCGTAAATTCGTATATTAGAACACCCAATTCGTCTCTCACTACCCTCAAACTTTCGGGGTTATTATTCTCATTTTCACCACTTGAATTTTTTTCAGGGTTCAAATTTTCAACCGCGTTGATCACCTCATTAAGCGGTTTTGTGATTAACTTTTTGGTAAAAAACACAAAAAGCAACCATAGCATTGAAGCCTTTATTACCGCATTTATGACAGTAATAACAAGCGTGTATTTGACGCCCTGAAAAACTGTCTGATAGGAGCTAAACAATATTAACTGACCTACCAGTACAGTATCCGAAGTGCCTGCCGATGAATAATATACAGCCTGCGTAACCGGTATTAATTTATTAAGCTGATAGATTATACCTGACGGATGATGATCCTGAGATACAGAACCAGCTTCATTTTCGATTACTGAACCAAGTGATGCCACTGGCTCGTTATTATCATCGACAATTATTATTCCCGAAACCAGTTTGTTTTTAAGCAGCCCGCTAGCGACAGATTTAGCACTATTGAAATCTACATCCCAAAGGGCCTGTGATACCACGGGTGAAATTGTTTTCAATAGGCTCTGTAATTTGTCTTCCACCCCATTTTTTTCATTATTGAATTCCATAACCATCTGTATACCGGTGACGGTAGTGGCTAAAATAAAATAAAATGCGAAAACTGATTTGACCAGCCTGTTAGCAATTTTAGAATGCACTTTCTGCTACTCGATGTTCCCGATTTCTTGCTGAATCCTGTCAATAATCTGCTGGTATTTACCCGTCTTCTTCAATTTTTTTAATCCCCGGTTAAACCTTGAGCAAAATTCCTGCTGGCGAGCCGATACTTTCGAACACATCACGTATAGTGGTTTATCATCCAGTGGTTTTTTTACGAAATCGAGCTCCCCCAAAGACTGTGGGTAATTTGTTGCAAGAATGTTTAATGCGGTAAATTTGTCGATGACAGCAAGATCCAGACGCCCTTTGAGTAGTTTGGCAATATTTTGTTCGTCGCTATTGACTAGCTGTTTATTTAAAAAATCAGCGTCATCAAACTCAGGGGTATTTACATATCCCTGTACTACACCAATCGAATACTGCTTGAGATCTTTGAGTTCGATGAAATCAATTTGCTTTGCCCTTGATTTGATAAATACCAGGGGACCCTGAATAAAATTATCAGAGAACGAGTAGGTCCTCAATCTTTCCTTCGAATAATAAGCAGGGTATATAGCATCTAAACGACCTTCGCTGACTTCTTTCAGCCCCCTTGCCCAGGGCAGGAAAACTATCCGTGAATTCACACCGACAGCTTTGAAGGCCGCCTTGACGATTTCGGTGGTAAATCCCTCTTCAGCCAGTTTTTTGCCGACATAAGGGGGCCATTCCAATGTGGCCAGATTGACAGTTTCCTGGGCAGTGGCCGGATTCATAGCCATGCAAATATAGACAAATAATGCTGTTAGAAACCTCATGATTCCCTGCCGTATTTTCACTGTATCGTTTGATTATAGAGCAGATACCGAAATTTTCTGACATACCACGTGGAATTTCAAAGACACGGCTTCGACTGGCGCCGGTTTTTAACCCTATATATTAAACTCCGGGAGAGTGGCCAGGAAAATTCGACCAATATTTAATCCTCTGCCAGCTGCCACCACTTGGCAAAATACTGCAGGATCCAGAATTTCTAACGATCCTGGGGTGTCACTTTCTTTTCATAATCTTCGTTTAACACCAGCGATTCGTGCCGCATCAACACCCTGATTAAGGCTATCGAAGGCAGACCCAGTGCAGCCGCATAGGTAAAAAATACCGCATAGCTACTACTGTCAACTATCAGCCCGGAAAATCCAGCAAGAAACTTTGCCAGTAGTAACATGATGGAACTGAACAGCGCATACTGCGTGGCTGTATAAGCCTTGTGAGTCAGCGCTGACAGATAGGCAACAAAGGTTGTCGTTGCAATACCCGCGGCAAGGTTATCCGCTCCCACCACAAGGATTAACCAGAGTAGCTCGGGCTGTTGTGTCGCCAACCATGCAAATAACAGGTTAGTCAGCACGACCAGTACCGCTCCCACCATCAGCATGCGCATCTTGCCGTAATGCATCACCAGTATGCCACCAAACAGCGCACCGCCAATGGTCACGAAAGGACCCACAGTTTTGGTTACCAGCCCGATCTGGAGTTCGTTGTAGCCCATATCGATGTAAAACGGGTTGGCCATAACACCGAGCGTAATATCACTGATACGAAATACCATGATAAACAAAAGGATCACGATTGCGGACAGTCCATGCCGGGCAAAAAATTCGGCAAAAGGGCTAACCACAGCACCCGCGAACCATCGCCGAAGATGCGACACTAGTCCAGTCGACGCGTCCTGCTCGTCAGTCAATGCATTAATAATCTTTCGCTCGGTTTCCAGCTGATGTGAACTAACACCATGATCCGGTTCCGGGATTAAAAATACCGTGAATACTCCGATCATCATGCACCCCGCCATAAAATTATAAGCCAGCGGCCAGGAATAAAAATGCGCCAAAGAAAATGCACCCCCACCGGCCACTATCATGCCTAATCGATAACCCAGTTGATAGCTCCCGGCCATCGCTCCCTGGAAATCGTCATCCAGCGCCTCGATACGCCAGGCATCAACCGCTATATCCTGAGTTGCCGAAGAAAAGGCGGTCACAACCGCAAACATCACCACATATTTCAACTGGCTCAACGGATCACTACCTGCCATGCTCAGCAAACCGTAAATAATCCCCGCCTGCCCAAGCAACATCCAGCTACGGCGCTTACCCAGCAGCGAAGTCAAAAATGGTAACGGCATGCGGTCGACTAAGGGCGACCAGAGAAACTTGAATCCATAGGCTAGTGCTACCCAACTGACAAATCCGATGGTAGTTTTGTCCACCCCCTCAACGCGCAACCAGGCAGACAGCGTACCGAACACCAGCAACAACGGCAGCCCAGCGGAAAACCCCAGAAATAGCATCGCAATTACCCGTGGCTGGCGATACACCAGGAATGACTGCGACCAGTCGTGCAACCTGTCTCTCACGACTGAATGTTAAAATTGTAATCCAGAATCAACGGCGCGTGATCGGAGAAACGCTCTTTTTTATAAATACCGGCCTTCTGTATGACGGACCTCAATCCAGGTGTCACGATGTGATAATCAATGCGCCAACCGACATTCTTGTCCCAGGACTGCCCGCGGTTCGACCACCAGGTATATTGCTCTTCGCGTTGGTCGACAACCCGAAATGCATCGACATAACCAACGCGGTCGAACAATTCGGTTAACCAGGCGCGTTCTTCTGGCAGAAAGCCTGAATTTTTCTGATTCGAACGCCAGTTTTTCAAATCGATATTCTGGTGTGCAATATTCCAGTCCCCGCAAATAATGAATTCGCGATGCTTACGACGCAGAGATTGCAAATGCAGCATAAAGCTATCCATAAATCGCCATTTGGATTCCTGCCGATGATCGCCTGATGACCCCGACGGTGCATATAGCGATATCACCGAGAGATTTTTGTAACGGTATTCGATGTATCTCCCCTCATTATCGAATTCAGATTCGCCGAAGCCACGAACAATTTTTAGCGGCTTATGGCGGCTATAAATAGCGGTGCCACTATAACCTTTCTTCAGCGCATCAAAATAACTACAGGTATAGCTTTCCGGGTGATACATCGGATCATCAAGCTGATCAACCTGTGCCTTGGTCTCTTGCACACAGACAAAATCGGCCTTCTGCCCGGCCAGCCAATCGAAAAAGCCCTTCCGCGCAGCAGCCCTGATACCATTGGTATTAATCGATATAACGCGCATAAAAGCTTTACCACTTTCAATCAACAAAACAGGCGCTATGATACATCAGTTAAATTTGAAACGGGCAAACCATGCTGGACTATCAATCGCGCTTCCTCGACTACTGCCTGCAGCGGGGCGCACTCACATTTGGCGAATTCGCACTAAAATCCGGGCGCATCAGCCCGTACTTTTTCAACGCCGGTATTTTCAACCGGGGAGCCGATCTCGCCGCTCTGGGCGCTTTTTACAGCGAGGCCATCCAGCACGCCGGGATCGATTTCGACCTGTTATTCGGCCCGGCCTACAAGGGCATACCACTGGCAGCGATTACCGCCAGTGCGCTCTATCAGCATCACCAACGCGATATACCCTATGCATTCGACCGCAAAGAAGCCAAGGATCATGGTGAAGGTGGCAATACCGTCGGCGCCACAATCAAGGGAAAAGTTATGATTATCGACGATGTCATTACAGCAGGTACTGCGATTAGACAGTCTATGCAGCTCATCGAATCTCTCGGCGCACAGGTTTGCGCGGTTACCATTGCTCTCGACCGCCAGGAAAAAGGTCAGGGAGACAGCTCAGCGATTCAAGAGCTCGAGACATTCGGTGTCCGCGTAATACCAATTATTCAACTTGCCGATATCTTGCAATATCTGCAGAATAACCGGCAAACCGACAAACTGGTCAAAGTTCAAAGCTATCGAGCGCAGTACGGTATCGACTGATACTCGACAGCCCTATACCGGCCAATGGTCTACTACCGGAGGGAATATGAAATACCTGTTACTCGCGAGCTGCTTGTTTGCATTTTCAGCCCAGGCTACGGAAACCATCACAGTCGATAGCAAACCATTGAAAACAGCGGTGGTTGAACTATTTACCTCGGAAGGATGCAGCAGTTGTCCACCCGCCGACCTCTGGCTTGAAGCCCTGGTTGAAACACCCTCGGATGAATTCGACGTATTGGCTCTGGCCTTTCACGTCGATTACTGGGATTACATTGGCTGGAAAGACCGATTCGCCAGCCCGAAGTATACCAGTCGTCAACGTCAGCTCGGCGCCAATAACAAGCAACGAAGCATATACACGCCCGAATTTTTTGTCGGTGGTAAGGAAACCCGGGGTACCGCCCGCGTTTTAAATGAAATTCGCCAGGCCAACCAGATACATGCCCAAATCGACTTAAAATTAACCATCAGAAAAGAGGGCAATGGTTTGCAACTCGATCTCGAGCCCAACAGTGAAAAAGTAAACACCAATGGGTTACATTTTCGCTATTTCGTCTATGAGAAAAACCTGGTCAGTGACGTCACTCGTGGCGAAAATTCTGGAAAGACGCTAAGACATCAACAAGTAGTCCGTTATATGAGTTCGGCGCGGAAACTCAATCAAACAAATTCCTACATGATAAGCATCGATCCCGACTGGAAACTCAATAATATCGGTGTGGCTGCGCTGGTGACAACACCGGGTAACCTGTCATATTTACAGGCAGTGCATACGCCGATTACAGCTTTATTCGACTAAAGACCAGAGCTGATCCACAATTTAACGAGTCATTCATGAAATACCGACCTGAATGGACTATGATTAAAGCGATTTTAAGCTGATTGCGCTGTAGCAATTCCATCCGTTCAAGCGCTTAACCAATATTCTTTTAAATATTACGCTATGAGCCTGATGCATTCGACTACCATCAAAAACCGCTTGCTGATATCCATCGGTAGTATTCTATTCTCCGTCTGTACGTCGGCACCGGCGGCAACTCTCTACAAATGGGTCGATGAAAATGGCGAGGTACGTTATAGCGATCAATTACCACCGGACCAGATAAAGCAGAAACACCAGACACTCAACAATCAAGGCGTCGTTATCGATACCAGAGAAGCTGCAAAAACAGAGGAACAACTGGCTACCGAGGCAGAAGCCAAAAAGGCTCTCGAAGCGCAGCAAGCCAAAGAAAAACGATTAAAGGAAATTCAGGATAAACAAGACCGCGTTTTGCTGTTAACTTTTAGCTCCGAAAAGGAAATGAGTGCAGTTCACGATAATCGAATCGATGTTATTGAATCGGTCATTCGCCTGATCAACAAAAGCATCGCGGCAACCGAAGCACGACTCATCAAACTCGAAGATTCCGCTGACCTGGTTTATCTCTCCAAAGGCAAGGAAGTACCGGGTGGTCTGGCACAAAACATCGAACACTTTACGCGTAAGGTAGCCAACCGAAAAGAGCAGCTGCGCCTGAAGAAACTGGAAAAACAAAACTTAAACGAACAGTTTAACTCTGACCTGGCGCGATACCGCCTGCTCAAATCCGGGCAAAACAACTAGTGTCCAATACTAGTCTTACGACTTGAGCAATGTGCCTACACCACTATCGGTGAGCAATTCCAGCAACACTGAATGGCGCACGCGTCCATCGATAATATGACTAGTTTTAACACCGGATTTAACCGCGTCAAGCGCACAGGCTACTTTCGGCAACATACCCCCATGAATAATGCCCTGCTCGATCAGTTGACCGGTTTCCTTTGCGTTGAGACCGGTCAACAGATGGCCTTCAGGGTCGAGCACACCAGGGGTATTAGTCAGCAATAATAATTTTTCCGCCGCCAGCACAGAGGCTAGCTTCCCCGCCACCAGATCGGCATTTATATTATAGGAAACACCGTCGGGGCCGACCCCAATCGGAGCGATCACAGGAATGAAATCATCGTCATCGAGCATCTTCACTACCGATGGATCAATTTGGTGTACCTCACCGACCTGTCCCAGATCACGGCTTTCTTGCTCGTTTCCGGTCAGCTTCATTTTACGTGCGCTAATCATACCGCCGTCCTTTCCTGTCAGACCCACCGCACGACCACCATGGCTGTTTATTAACGAAACGATCTGTTTATTTACCAGGCCACCAAGCACCATTTCGACCACATCCATGGTTTCATTGTCGGTAACGCGCATACCCTCGATAAAGCGGCTCTCCTTCCCGATTTGTTCGAGCAATCTGCCAATTTGCGGACCGCCACCATGTACGATTACCGGATTCACACCGACTTGTTTCAGTAAAACGATATCCTGCGCAAAACTGCTTTTCAGCGCCTCATCGACCATTGCATTACCACCGAATTTTATCACCACGGTTTTGCGATCAAGTACCTGGATATATGGAAGCGCCTCGATCAGAATTTCTGCAATACTGCTTTTATTCATTGTCATTTCGTTAAACTCGACGGCAAATAATTTTTATCAAAGTTGAATCTATAGTTTCGCCAGATATTGATCCGCCAGCAAATCGATCAATTGTCGAGCGATTTCAGTCTTACTCGTCAATGGCAACACACGTCGAAAGTTCCTGCCCAATAACAGAATTTCATTGTTATCGCTTTCAAATCCCGAAGGGCCATAACCCACTCGATTGGCGGCAATCATATCAAGGTTTTTACGCAGCCGCTTAGCCGCTGCATGTTGTTCTACATTTTCGGTTTCGGCGGCAAAACCTAGCGTAAATGGCGCTTTTTTGAGCGCAGCTACCTCGCAAACAATATCCGGATTCTGAACCAGCGATAATTGCATGACATCCGTAGTTTTTTTGATTTTTTGCCTCGCCGGTTGTTCGATTCGATAATCGGCAACCGCCGCACAGGCAATAAAAATGTCAGCCTGACTCACTCGTTGCATCACAGCGTCGTGCATTTCGACCGCACTTTCGACCATTATCCGATCAACACCCGTCGGCGGAAATATGGATACCGGTCCACTGACGAGGGTCACCCTGGCTCCCGCCTCATTAGCTGCCTGTGCCAATGCATAACCCATTTTACCGGAACTTCGATTGCTGATATAACGCACCGGATCTATAGTTTCCCGGGTGGGTCCGGCAGTGATTAAAATATGCCGACTATAGAGCTTTCCTGCCTCGAAATGCCGATCAACCAGCCGAAACAAGTCATCGGCCTCCAACATGCGTCCCAGCCCCACATCACCACAGGCTTGCTCACCCGAATCGGGGCCCCAGATGCGCGTATTGCGTGATCCCAGCGATCGCAAATTATCCTGTGTCGCCTCACTGGCATACATTTGCTGGTTCATGGCGGGCGCCATTGCAATTGGCTCCGCTGCGGCCAGACATATGCTTAGTAGAATATTATCCGCATAACCCTGACTGAGTTTTGCGATAAAATCTGCGGAGGCTGGCGCCACCAATATCAAGTCAGCCCATCGCGCGAGTTCGATATGATCCATCGCTGATTCGGATTCTGCATCGAAAATTTCACTATATACTCGATGTCCACTCAACGCCTGGAAAGTCAGCGGTTGTATAAACTCGCGCCCTGCCGGTGTCATCACCACGCGTACTTCGGCGCCGGCTTTAACTAACAGGCGAAGCAACTCAGCGGATTTATAGGCCGCGATACCCCCGGTCACGCCGAGTACGATTTTTTTCTTGTGCATTGATTGCATATCCTTTATTTTAACCGACAGGAAACCAACGTAAAGGAATACCAATGGCAATTACCGATTGGCCGAGTGAAGAACGCCCCCGCGAAAAACTGCTACAAAAAGGCCCTGGCAGTCTGTCTGACGCCGAACTGCTGGCCATTTTTCTTCGAACCGGTATTCAGGGTAGCTCGGCTGTCGACCTGGCCAGGCAGCTGCTTAGCAGCTTCGGGTCTCTACGGTCGCTGTTAACCGCCTCGCATTGCGAATTCTGCAGCCACAAGGGTCTTGGCGACGCCAAATATGCCCAACTGCAGGCAGTTCTCGAAATGGCTAATCGTCACTTATCAGAGTCCATTAAACGAACTGATTGCTTAACCAGCCCGACAGACACCATGACTTATCTGCGCAGTCGGCTACGCGATCAACCGCATGAAATTTTCGCCTGCCTGATGCTCGACAATCGCAACCGGGTTATCGCCTTTCGTGAATTATTTCGAGGCACCATCGATGGCGCCAGCGTTTACCCCCGGGAAGTCGTCAAACAGGCGCTGGCCGATAACGCGGCCTGCATCATCTTCGCGCATAACCATCCTTCGGGCATAAGTGAACCCAGCCAGGCCGATATTGAGATAACCGAACGACTAAAAAAGGCTCTCGCGCTGGTCGATATTCGGGTACTCGATCATGTTATCGTCGGCGAAAAAAACCTGTGTTTTTCGGAACAAGGTTTAATTTAAATCCAGGCGGCTACCGGGTTTTTGATACCAGTCGGGAATTTGTTCGGCTTCAAGCGGTCGACTGATATAATAGCCTTGAACATAATCGCAGGCCATTTCATCCAGTAATTCTTCAATATCGGCTGTTTCTACGCCCTCCGCAGTAACCTTTAAATCGAGTGTATGCGCGAGTTCAATAGTCGCTTTAACGATGAGTTTATCATCCGGGTTATTGCTCATATCACGAATAAACGATTGATCTATCTTCAGCTTTTCAACCGGTAATTTTTTCAGGTAAGTTAGCGATGCCTGGCCGGTACCAAAATCATCAATCGACAGCGGTAATCCCAACATTTCCAGGTGCGACAGGGTTTCGGCAACTTCGTCTGGATCTTGCATGATCTGACTTTCGGTAATTTCAATCATCACCTGTCCTGGCTTGATGTCGTACTTCTTCAGGCATTTTTCAATTCGGCTGGGCAGATATCGATCGTGTAGATCAACCATAGAAAGATTAATCCCAATCATCAAATCTTTGATGTTGAGTTGATTAATGAGCTTGCAAACCGATAAAACTATCCAGTTGGTCAAAGGTTGAATCAATTGATTTTTTTCGGCCAACTGGATGGTGCGTTCGATGGAGACACCGTACATATCGGGATTTTTCCAACGTAACAGAGCTTCGAGATAGACTGTACGACGCCCTTTTAATTCGATTACTGGCTGAAATACCAACTTAAATTGATCGTTATCAAGCGCCTGACGAAACGACTGGACCAAGGTAAATCCTGACAGGTCGGTTTTCTTGTCATCTTCATAAAATCCAATAGGCCAGTTTGTTCCCTTTGCCTGATTCATTGCGGCGGCGGCATAATCGAATAATTGGGTAGAAGACCCGGCTTGCCCCGGATAAAGCGAAATGCCCAATACAATACTGATATCTAATTGCCGTCCATAAATTTTATAGCGCCGGGCAAGCTTTAAATATATTTTTTCTACCAGTCCGACCAGTTGATCCTGATCCTGTACTTCGAGTAAAAGCGCAAATTGATTATGCTCAAAATGAGAGACATTGTCGGAGGCGCGCAAGCCTTCACTAAGCCGCACTGAGACCTGTTTTAACAACGCATCTACCAGATACTGGCCATGCGTTCTGCCAATCGTTTCAGTCCCATCAACCTCAAGCAAAACCAGCGCATATTTACGTCCTGATCGTCTTCCATCACTAATCGCCTGATTCAGTCGGTCTTCAAAAATAGTACGAGTATGCAACCCGGTAGGAGAATCACTTCGAACAATTTTTTCCACTTCATTGTAGTAGAGCTTCAGGTGTTCCAAACCAATGGTTTCTTCCCTCGGCTTGACGACTCGGTCCCCGTACTGCCTTCGCACCAGTTTCTCCATCTTAACGGCAAGCCTTAAAACAGGGCTTATGATGCCTCTATTAAGTTGCTGATATACCAGTAGGATGGCGAGCACAACAAACAATATCACCGGAATCAGGTGTTGCCACCAAACCTCTGCAAATTTATCAGTAACCGCTAAATATAATGAACCACTCCAGATCAGGATAAAAAACAATCCGAGCGTGGCCAATAGCAGGACGATAAAAATTGAAAGTCGTGGTTTCATTTTGACAGCAGCAAAGGCAGGACCTTTGTTATTCGATGTTCTGCACCTGCTCACGCATTTGCTCAATGAGTACTTTGAGATCTACCGACCACTGTGTGGTTTTGCTATCCTGTGATTTAGAGGCCAATGTATTGGCTTCGCGATTGAGTTCCTGCATGAGAAAATCGAGTCGCCGTCCGACCGCTTCACGACGTTTAAGTACTTTAATTACTTCGGCAATATGAGTATCGATACGATCAAGTTCTTCGTCGACATCGAGTTTCTGCGCAAGTATTGCCAGTTCCTGCTCAAGCCTGCTTTCGTTAGCACTTTCGGCCCATTTCTGTAATTTTTCGGTTAAATTAGCTTTCCACTTCTCGTGCATAGCGGCGACCATAGCAGGACGATGTGTGCGCAATTCCTTGACGATACCGCTTATCTGAGTACAGCGGGAACTGATTAATTCACCCAGTGCTTTACCTTCGGTTTCGCGCGATGCGACCAGTTGCTTAAGCGTCTCACCAATCGTCTCTTTCGCGAGCTCGATTAATGGCGACATATCTTTCTCAGCATCGGCAATAACACCGGGCCAACCCAGGATATCGGATACAGATAGTTTGCTGCCTTCGTGAACTATATTCAGCACTTTCTGTTCGATCTGACGCAGGCTTCGAACGATATCTTCGTTTAGATCGATATCGGCAGCGTTGATCTGACTGAGTTTGTACCTCAGACCGATGTCGACTTTGCCTCGTGTCAGATATTTCGCCACCTGCTTGCGAATTTCGGGTTCCAACGTCTTAAATTCTTCCGGCAACTTCAATCCCGGCTCCAGGTATCGGTGATTCACCGAACGAATTTCCCAGGTCACTGTACCGGAATCGCAGCTTTCCTGTACACGAGCAAATGCGGTCATACTTCTGAGCACGTTCCAATTCTCCAACAAATCAGTAATTGACGGGGCGGTTTCAAAATCTGGCGAGAATCATAGCCTATTACACCAGCCCTGCGTAAGGGTATCTCCTATCTTTGTGACCGAAGACACGTATAATCCCGCTGATTTATCAATGATAGCTGAGAGAAAGCCGAATGAGACCCAGCGCACGTGCCGCAAACCAACTTCGTCCGATTCAATTAACGCGAAATTATAATAAACATGCTGAAGGTTCAGTACTGGTCGAATTTGGTGACACACGGGTCATCTGCACTGCTTCGATCGATGGTTCCGTGCCGGGGTTTTTACGGGGCAAAGGCAGTGGCTGGGTAACCGCCGAATACGGTATGTTGCCACGGTCAACCGGTAGTCGTATGCGCCGTGAAGCTAACGCAGGTAGACAAGGTGGACGTACCATGGAAATTCAGCGATTAATCGGTCGAGCCTTACGCGCTTGTATCGATACTTCGCTACTGGGTGAGCGCACGATCACCATCGATTGCGATGTGATACAGGCCGATGGCGGCACCCGTACTGCTTCAATTACCGGCGCATGGGTCGCCTTAGCTGACGCGGTACAATCATTGCTTGACCGAAACATATTGAAGAAAAATCCGATCCAGCACCAGGTTGCCGCTATCTCAGTAGGTATATTCCAGGAGAAACCCGTGCTTGATCTGGATTACGCAGAAGACAGCCATGCAAATACAGATATGAATGTCGTCATGAATAACAAAGGCGGGTTCATTGAAGTCCAGGGCACCGCTGAGGGTGCCGCTTTTTCCGATAGTGAGCTCAATGATATGCTGGTTCTGGCACGTCAGGGCATTAACGAGATATTCGAGCTACAGAACAAAGCTAGAACAACGTGACCAAACTGGTTCTGGCTTCGGATAATGCAGGCAAACTGCGCGAGATATCGGCCCTGCTCGAAAATTTCGGTTATCAGTTACATGCTCAATCTGAATTCGAGGTTCCTGAAGCCCGGGAAACCGGTACTACCTTTGTTGAAAATAGCATTATTAAAGCACGAAATGCAGCCGAACATACTGGGCTAATGTCACTGGCTGATGACTCGGGTATCGAAGTTGACGCATTGCAGGGTGCACCCGGCGTTTACAGCGCACGCTTTGCCGGTAAAGGAGCCGGTGACGATGCTAACAATGCATTGCTCGTCGAAAAGCTCGCTTCGGTGCCTTATGAAAAGCGCACGGCTCGCTATCGAGCGGTTATTATATTCATGCGCCATGCCGCCGATCCGTCTCCGATTATTTGCGAGGGCAGTTGGGAAGGGATCATTCAGCTCGAACCCCGTGGTAATGGCGGTTTTGGGTATGATCCCTATTTCTACCTACCATCACATGGCTGTACCAGCGCCGAACTAAGCGCCCAGGAAAAAAATCGATTGAGTCACCGTGGTCAGGCACTACATCAGCTAAAAACCCGTCTAAGCCATGCCCTTTAGCAGTAATCCACCACTCGGGCTTTATATTCATTTACCCTGGTGTGAACGCAAATGTCCGTACTGCGATTTCAATTCGCATGAAGCCGAATCCATACCCGAAAGTGATTATGTCGATGCTTTACTACACGATCTGGAGCAGGATTTACCGCTGATCTGGGGACGCAGTGTCGACAGTATCTTCATCGGCGGTGGCACGCCTTCGCTGTTTTCCGCAGACGCCATCGAAAACCTGTTTTCCGGTTTGCGGGCCTTACTCAATCTGAATCCCGGCATCGAAATTACCATCGAATCGAACCCCGGAAGTGCCGATAGTGAGCATTTTCGTGCTTATCGTGAAACCGGTATAAATCGCTTATCGATAGGCGTACAAAGCTTCAACAATGAATTTTTGACCGCACTGGGCAGAATCCATGATTCCTCTCTTGCCAGGCAGGCCTTTGAGGCAGCCAGAACCGCCGGTTTTGACAATATTAACATTGATCTGATGTATGGCCTGCCAAACCAAACTCTAGAACAGGCACTTGCCGACATACAACAGGCGGTTGATCTGGGCGTTGAACACATTTCCCACTACCAGCTCACCATAGAACCCAATACTTTTTTTCATCACCAGACACCAATGGGTATGCCTGATGACGAGCTGAGCTGGGTTCAGCAATGTCAAAGCCAGGCTCTGCTCGCTAAAGCCGGATACCGCCAATACGAAATATCTGCCTATAGTCAAAATGGTCGCACCTGTCAGCATAACCTCAACTACTGGCATTTCGGTGACTATCTGGGTATTGGCGCGGGCGCACACGGTAAAATTACACTGGGAAGCGAAAATAGAGTCATCAAGCGAATCAGGCAGCGCCAACCTCAGGCCTATTTACAAAATAGCGGCTACAAGAGTATTAGCAGCGAAAAACAGCTGAATACGGCTGACCTGGTTTTCGAATTTATGCTCAACAGCTTACGCCTGAGTGACGGTTTCGAAACACGATTATTCGCTGAAAATACCGGTTTATCACTAAGTGAGGTGTTACCTACATTGCAGCATGCGCGGGATAAGGGTTTAATCGAACTCGATGCTTTTCACATTTGTCCAAGCAAACGGGGGTTTCAGTATCTGAACGACTTGCAAGCCATGTTCCTCGATCATAAATCACCGAAAAATCAAGTATTTTTTACCTCTGCCAGCTAAATTATACACAGCTATAATCAGCCACCTTATTTTGTCAATAGAAAATATCAATAAAATTCAATACCAATTATTTATTTTATAAGTTATTGATATTTATATAATTTTATTAATTGATCAAATAATGAGCCATTTAATAAAACATGAGCGTTTATCAAGCCTGTAGCAGTTCTCCTATGTGTTTCCCACAGACTTATCCACAGTTTATGTGGATAACCCGCAGAGGTTTAATTGCCTCAATGTTTTATGTTATTTTAGTCATAAATCACCTTAAGTTAGTACGCTAAGTTTGTGCCTGGAGCCTACCCAGGACCATGGGACGCGGATAAAATGCCAACTTTTTATGACCTTTAATTAAAGGTAAAAACGATGCTATTCGAATATTCCGAAAAATCCAGACAGTTGCAGTCGCAACTTGGTGCTTTCATGGATAAACATATTTATCCCAACGAGCGGGCCTATACTGCGCAATTGCATGAATCGAAAAATCGATTTGCGGCGTTGCCATTGATGGACGAATTAAAATCGAAGGCCAAAGCTATCGGTCTGTGGAATTTGTTTGTGCCGGAGGGTCATGCCGATTTCTGCAGCCATGGTGGCCTGAGTAACTTCGACTATGCCCCGTTGTCAGAGATGATGGGGCGGGTACTCTGGTCAGCGGAAGTGTTCAACTGTAACGCTCCTGATAGCGGCAACATGGAAGTGTTGATGAATTATGCCACCAGGGAACAGCAGCGACAGTGGTTAACACCCCTCCTGAATGGAGAAATTCGATCTTCGTATGCGATGACCGAGCCGCAGGTCGCTTCAAGTGATGCAACAAATATCGAACTCAGTATAGACCGTGATATTGACCACTGGGTACTCAATGGCCGAAAATGGTTTATTACCGGTGCAATGTATGAGCGAACCAAAATTTTTATCGTGATGGGAAAATCCGACCCCGATAATCCCGACCGACACAAACAACAGACACAGGTTTTAGTCCCCAAAGAAACACCCGGTGTCCGACTCATTCGTTCACTGACTACACTGGGATACGATGATGCCCCCGTCGGGCATGCTGAAATCGAATTCAACAACGTACGCGTACCGCTGAAGAATGTGATATTAGGCGAAGGTCGTGGCTTTGAAATCGCCCAGGGACGACTTGGGCCGGGTCGAATGCACCACTGCATGCGCTTGATCGGCGCGGCACAGCGGGCACTGGAAATGACTTGTCAGCGTGTCACCCAACGGTCGACTTTCGGCAAAATCCTGGCACAGCATCAATCGGTCCGTGAGGACATTGCCCGCAACTTTTCAGAAATTGAAATGGCGCGCTTGCTGGTGCAGAAAACATGCCGGAGAATGGACTTGGTGGGCGCCCAGGCAGCACGAGATATGATCGCCGCCAGTAAAACCAGCGTTCCACTCATGGTGCAGAACATAATCGACCGCTGCATGCAATTGCACGGCGCCGGTGGCCTGACCGGGGACTACTTCATGGCAGAGGCATTTAACTACGCTCGATGGTGTCGCCAGGCTGATGGCCCCGATCAGGTTCACCAAATGGCGCTCGGCAAACAGATTATTGAACGCTATGCGGGTATCCGCCAATGACCGTTGGACAACTCGAGTTAAGCACCCTGGAACACTATCTGAAGGCTAATATTAGCGGCTTTAAGGGACTTCACAGTGCCGAAAAGTTCAGCGATGGCCAATCTAATCCAACCTTTCTGCTGAATGCGGATTCGGGTCAGTACGTGCTACGTCGGCAACCACCGGGCGAATTACTCAAATCAGCGCATGCGGTGGACCGTGAATATCGCGTCATCGAAGCACTCGCGACGACCGATGTGCCCGTTGCTGACGCTTGTCACCTTTGCGAAGATCGCGATGTGATCGGTAGTATTTTTTACGTCATGAGCTATAAACAGGGCCGAATTTTCTGGAATCCTGCTGTACCCGAGCTCGATATCACGCAGCGAGGTGAAATTTACAAAGAAATGAACCGGATTCTCGCCAGGTTACACGACGTAAATGTCGAGGCGGTGGGTTTGGCTGATTATGGCAGCCCGGGTAATTATTTTAAACGCCAGATCGGACGGTGGAGCAAACAGTATATGGCCTCCGAAACAAAAACGATCAAGGCAATGAACCAACTCATGGATTGGCTACCGGAAAACCTGCCTGCAGACGACGGCAAGATAAGCCTCATTCACGGTGACTACCGAATCGATAATATAATATTCCATGCAACCGAACCCAGGGCACTGGCCCTACTGGACTGGGAGCTCTCGACATTGGGCCATCCCTACGCAGATCTGGCCTACCAGTGTATGCAATGGCGCATGCCCGATGACGCCGTTATCCCGGGCCTGGGTGATGTCGATCGCAGGCAATCGGGTATCCCGGACGAAGAAGAGTATGTTGAACAATATTGCACCCGTCGTGGGTTCAATGGAATTCCTGACTGGAATTTCTATGTTGTTTTTAGTTTCTTCCGCTTCGCGGCTATATTACAGGGTGTAATGAAACGTGCCATCGATGGCAATGCCTCGAGTCAGAAAGCATTTGATTATGGGGCGCTAACACCTAAACTGGCGACTATGGCGGTCGAAATGATTGAACGGGACTAATTTAATCGAACATGAGAAAACACTTGCACTTTAGCGGTTTAACCGTCAGAATTCGCGCCCTTTAAAACCCTTAGGTATCAGGTTGGACCATGAAAGAAGGTATTCACCCCGAATATAGAGACGTTGTATTTCAGGATATTTCATCTGAATTCGCAATCCTGACACGTTCTACTGTACCAACTCGAGAAACCATCAAATGGGAAGATGGTAACGAGTATCCATTACTGAAACTCGAAATTTCTAGTCAGTCGCATCCGTTTTACACAGGTAAGCAGCATATATTACAAACGGCCAAACAGGTTGATAAATTCCGTCAACGTTACGGAAAATAAGGTTCACGAAATTTATGCAAAGGGTGCTGTCGGCACCCTTTTTTTTGCCCAGTGGTTTTAACCCGAGCCGGATTCCGACTACAATAAAACCATGAAACCACGTCTTAGTTCATACTGCCTATCAATTTTTATCCTGCTCACTACAGGTTGCGCAATCAACCCGGTTAGCGGTGAGCGCGACTTCGTTACTGTCAGCGAATCTGACGAAATCGCGCAGGGCACCAAATATCACCAGTCAATTATTGCAAAATACGGTGTTTACGATGACCCGGCGCTACAGGTTTATATCAACCAAATTGGCCAGATGCTCGCTGCCAAAAGTCATAGAAATCATCTGAAGTTTCACTTCACGGTACTCGACTCACCCGATATTAATGCCTTCGCATTGCCAGGGGGTTACGTTTATATTACCCGCGGCATTATGGCCTATTTAAACTCGGAGGCCGAAATTGCAGGTGTTCTCGGGCACGAAATCGGCCATGTCACGGCCCGTCACTCGGTGCGCCAGCAGTCCGGACAATTTGCTACTGATATACTCAATATAATTGTGACTGCCGCGACTGGCAGCCAGTCCCTCGGCCAACTCAGCAATCAGCTAACAACCGGTATTGTGCGGGGCTATGGCCGTGATCACGAGCTCGAAGCCGACAAGCTGGGAGCGCAATATCTCCACAAAGTGGGTTACAATCCTGAATCAATGCTCGAAGTTATCGGCGTACTCAAAAATCAGGAAATTTATGAAAGAACGCTGGCAAAAAAACAGAATCGCAAGCCTAATATTTATCACGGCGTTTTTTCGACTCACCCTGAAAACGACAGTCGCCTGAAAACCGTGGTACGCGCAGCGAAAAAACTTTCCACTAAAAAATACCGTGATAGCAATGCCGATAAATACTTGAAAATGATTAACGGCTTAAGATGGGGCCAAAATATCAAGCAGGGCATCGTGGTTAATAATCGATTCTTGCACCCGGGTCTGGGTATCAGTATTCAGTTTCCCCAGGACTGGCAGATAACCAATTCAGCTGAAACCCTAATCGCCCGAGATTTCGAGAATGGAGCCATCTTTCAAATGACTCTAATTGATCTCAAAAAAAATGAAACCTTACGGAGCCTGCTCTTACGGCAATCCCACAACCAGAAATTAGCGGTGAATTTGCATCGTTTCGGAGCCAGCGCGACAACGCAGGTGTCTATTGGAAAACAGCAACAGCCGGCGCGTATCAGTGCTCTTAAATTATCGAATACCCAGGCCATATTTATAATTGGCACCAGTAGTAAAAAGACTTTCGTTAAAACTGATGCTACTTTACTGAAAATTAACCGGAGCTATTCCAGGCTGAGCAAGGAAAAGATCGCCGAGATAAAATCACCTAAACTAGTCATTGTTAAAGCTAAAGCGGGTGACAGTTATACTGCCCTGGCTAAAAAAAGTCCGCTAAGTTACGACGCTGAAAACCTTTTACGGTTACTGAACCGGGCTTTCCCCAAAGGGGAAATAATCGCCGGCCAACCAATCAAAGTAATCTCGGTTGATGAATAATCTGTTTTTATTACTGGTTGTGGTTTCGATTTTCAGCTTCGCCTCAGCCGATTCAAAATCGACCATTTCTACATCCCAGGCCTGTAAAAAAATCTCCGACAAGCTAGCCAGCGTCGACTACCAGGAATGTCTGTCGGCTGACTTGCAATTCAGCACATCTCTTTCCACCAGAGGCTTTCCGATTCTGGTCAAAGAATACCCGCCATTAAAAAACAAATCGCCCCTGGGGCGCATTTTACTCGTGGGTGGAACACATGGTGACGAACTTAGTTCAATCAGTATTGTTTTTAAGTGGATGAAAATCCTCGATAAACACCATTCCGGCCTCTTCCACTGGCGGGTTGCACCTTTGATGAACCCCGATGGCGCGCTGCAAAAAAAACATAATCGGCTCAATGCCAATGGCGTCGATTTGAATCGCAATTTTCTCATTCCACTATCACGCAGTACCGCAGCTCTTGAATACTGGAAAACCCGCGCCTATTTTAACAAGCGCCGTTATCCCGGTCCTTATCCCCTCAGTGAACCCGAAACCCGATGGTTATATGAAGAAATTGAGCGATTTAAACCCAGCGTCATTATCGCAGTTCACGCGCCCTATTCACTGGTTGACTACGATGCGCCGAGTCGGAAAAATGCCCCAAAACACATCGGATATCTGTATAAGAACCTAATGGGTACTTATCCTGGCTCACTGGGTAATTATGCCGGTTTGCATCTGGCTATCCCGGTTATAACCCTTGAATTACCTCATGCCGGGATCATGCCCACTAAATTGCAAATTAGTCGTCTGTGGATTGATCTGGTACGCTGGTTATTACGGAACATATGAACCGGTCAAGGAATTCTAAAAAAGAGAAGTTTTTCACAGAAAACTCGGTTTTTTCTGTTAACGTCTGTATTGTATGAGGGTCAGTACCGGCTCTAGAGAGAAATCCGTGTCCAACTACCCGATAATTCGCAAACGGCGCATGCGCAGAGATGACTTCACACGGCGCTTAATGCGTGAAAACAACCTCAGTACGGATGATTTTATTTATCCGATGTTTGTGCTAGAAGGTACGAATCGGCGTGAGTCAGTGCCATCGATGCCAGGTATATCACGCCTCTCACTTGACTTGTTGCTCGAAGAGGCCAGGGCCATCGAGGACCTCGGCATTCCCGCCATTGCGCTCTTTCCGGTTGTAGATGCTGATCGAAAAAGTCAATTAGCGGAAGAAGCCTGGAGTCCACAGGGACTGGTTCAACGTAGCGTCAATGCATTAAAAAAATCTATCCCCGCTCTCGGCGTCATAACCGATGTCGCTCTTGATCCCTACACCAGCCACGGGCAGGACGGGCTACTCGACGACGCGGGCTATGTCACCAATGACAGAACCGTAGAAGCTCTGGTGAAGCAGGCGCTGTCTCACGCTGAAGCCGGTGCAGATATAGTTGCGCCGTCTGATATGATGGATGGTCGAATTCTCGCTATTCGCGAAAAGCTCGAAAGTGAGGGGCATGTCAATACTCGTATTCTTGCCTACGCGGCCAAATATGCCTCCAGTTTTTATGGTCCGTTTCGTGATGCAGTCGGTTCCGCCGGCAACCTCGCCGGTAGCCATAAATATTCCTATCAAATGGACCCCGCAAATAGCAACGAAGCTATTCACGAAGTCTTGCTCGATATCGATGAAGGCGCCGATATGGTCATGATAAAACCCGGCATGCCATATCTTGATATCGTACTGCGCATCAAACAGGAATTACAATTCCCCACCTTTGTCTATCAGGTTAGCGGAGAATACGCGATGTTGAAAGCAGCCGGGCAAAACGGCTGGATCGACGAAAAAGCCTGCGTACTCGAAGCGTTACTATCTATGAAAAGAGCTGGCGCCGACGGAATTCTGACTTATTTTGCCAAATTGGCCGCAGGCTGGCTAAAAGAATAATTGTGTCCGACGCTATCGACAAAAATAAACGCTTCGCTGTAGTCGGTAATCCGGTAAGCCACAGCCTGTCGCCCGCGATTCACCAGGCCTTTGCCGAACAATACCGAGTAACCTTAAGCTACGAAGCCATTGAAAACCCTGAAGATGATTTCGAGGCGGGATTGAAAGGCCTGCAGCAACTGGGATACAAGGGGCTGAATGTCACCGTACCGTTCAAACAGCAGGCGGCTCAATTTTGCGATCGTAAAAGTCCCCGTGCAAAAGATGCTGGAGCGGTAAATACCATCATCTTTTTGGATAATGGCGAAATAGTCGGTGATAATACCGACGGTGTCGGGCTAACGCGTGATTTGGTGAATAATCATAGTGCATTGATAAAACGCCGGAAAATTTTACTACTCGGTGCAGGCGGTGCAGTACGAGGCGTATTGCCGTCACTTTTAGCACTCAGCCCGGATAATCTAACCCTTGCCAATCGTACCGTCGAAAAAGCCGAACTACTTGCTGAATATTTTAAAGGCATTGGTGACATTATTCCCAGTGCTTACGAAGACCTTGGGCGCGAAAAGTTTGATCTGATTATTAATGGGACATCCGCTGGATTAAAGCAGGAAGTGCCACACGTTCCCGACCAGGTACTAGGCGTAAATTCAATTTGCTACGACATGATGTATAACCTGGACAAAGCCACGACATTCGTCGAGTGGGCACAAAGTCGAGGCGCTTCGCGCGCCATTGACGGTTTGGGAATGTTGGTAGAACAGGCGGCCGAATCATTTTTTATCTGGCACAATATCCGCGTCGATACCACAAAAGTCATCACCTCGATTCGCTAGCAGACTGAATAATCGTCTAAGAATCCTGTCGACCACAAATGTTTCCAGATTATTATTAAATCAGCCCGTGAATGTTTCGAAACCGGCACTTTGTCGACAGGCTTAAACAAATTATTTCTGGCACCCTGAAAAGAACCTGCCATATCAAACGACTAACATCTGAAATTTCATACCGTGGCCGAAGGTGTCCAAGCTCACGAAGTACTGGAATTCTTATTAGCGAAAGACGGCGTGAATTTTCAAGATTAATATTTAGCCAAGCCCGAGCCGCTCAATCTCCTGATAAAACCTACGCAATCCAAATTGCTTTTTTACCGGAAACGACCGGATAATAAACGAAGCGCGATCACCCGGGGGAATTGAGTCGCGCTTCGCCCTCCTTCTGCCTGGTTGAATGCATAACTGCCACGCTTGCCGGAACAAAAAATCGCAGCCCAGGAGCGTCTTTTATTATTATCGTTTTACGGGGGTATAACGTGAGGACACCCCTGGCTGCGATCACCACCTGAACAAGTAGTAACCAGAAAAATAAAGAAAAACTGCCGGCACCGTGCGAAATCGAGAATGCTACCTCTTCAAAAACAATGCCTTCGTCACGATTGATATCTTCGAGCATAATCTCTTTTCCAAGATAGTGGCGATCGAGTATATCGCTGGTAACCATACCCGTATGATTGAGGCTGTAGATTTCTACCAACACGGCGTAGTAGCCCGGTGGGTAACCTTCTACTAGCTCGGTCGTCACTTCGTAGGTGTCGCCGACGTCATTCTGAAATATATTGAACAAGTCACTTGTAGCGTATTGAATCCATGGACCGCCTTCTCTACTAAGATATAACTTGGCGTATAAAGTAGCCCTGTCGTAGTCGACGTCAACGTCGAAAATTACATTGAGTGCGTGATGATAGCCATCACCGTCGATATCAGACAGCAACTCAACATCAGCGTCGTAAATCGAGAAGTACTGGTCGTGTCGATTGGCAATAGCGGATAGCTGTTGTCGCGATTTAATCGTTGCAGGCTCTAACAACTTACCACTGACAATTTTCTGCCCCTTTACTGCCTCGAGCAGATTTAAGCCGCTATCGCTCACCCGTTTGCCAATCGAACGGGATGTCTGTACAGGATTGCTTTCGAAAGCAGTCTGGGCAAAAACACTCAGGTTGATCAAACATAATAGACTTGCCAAACCGAACTGTGATTTGATATCCATTGCACTGACCCATTAACCGATTAATGTCTTTTCGTTTTATAGCGATAGCCACCGCTGTTGTGGCTATACTGGTAATGTGAGCCATAGTGCCCACCATTATATCCTCCTTGCCCGTAATACGAATTCTGACCGTAGTGACCACTATGACCATGCCGATGTTTCTTTTTGTAGTGGTAACGGTGTGAGTGGGCATGGTTATACAGTATCGATGCAAAGACACCAATTGCTACATAGGGGAAAATCGAATGCCGGTTGTGGTCGGCTCTGGCTGTAGATACCATCGAACCGGCAACGAGCAACATCGAAACAAGCGATACCTTTAAAGCCGTCTTGAAATTAACCATCACATTTCCTCGTGTCGTGAATGAATGGTGACAATTTACTCCAGCTAGACTGAATAGCCGCTGAACCGCAGAATTCATTTCAGCAACGAGAAATAATTCGCTTTATGGCAGATTTTTTCTGGCGCACATAAAAAAGGCCGGAATCTCCGGCCTTTATTGACGAGCTGAGTGACGACTCGATTACATCGCCTTAATCTGAGTATTCATGCGGCTCTTATGACGTGCAGCTTTATTCCTGCTGATAATGCCGGCAGTTGCAGAGCTATCAAGCACCGGTACAACTTTCTTATAGGCGGCTTCGGCTGCAGCTTTGTCGGCTGATGCGATAGCGGCAACAGCGGCTTTGAGATAGGTACGCATCATTGAGCGGCGGCTCGCGTTACGTTGACGGCGTTGTTCGGCCTGACTCGCACGTTTTTTTGCTGAAGCTGAATTTGCCAAGGTTGACTCCTGGATTGGACTTAAAAAATCAGGCGCGCATTATCTTCACTGACCGTCGCAGTGTCAACCCGATTAGCCTTAAAATTGCGGTTAGTTTAATTTATCTTTGTGGTATTCCGCTATCCAGAAGGAAGTCGATTTTCTTCAGCCGTTATCGATAAAATTCACACTCATTTTGCACTCATTAGCGCTTTTGCCTGCGAATCGGCCAATGCTCCTGGGCAAAAAAGGCCGTCGTCCATCCAGGTCCTGGGGGGTGGGGAATTGATTTTAGGATTTTGCGGCCAGCGAGTAACCTTGTAAGTTAAAAGTTTGACAGGATTTTAAAAAGACAGGAAAATTCCCCAATGAGAAGTGTTCAAAATAATCAATCGGCAAAGGTCGCGGATTGCCAGCGAATTAGGCTGTTATGTAACACTTAGAGAAAACTACAATAGACTCATTGGGATCAAAGTAGCTGATATCATTTAGGTAATACCCGACCAGCCTGCAAAGCCGCAATATTAACAACCGTTTCAACTCGAATTAAACGCCTGTCCACATCGGTTAACAATGTCTCGACTCGCTCGATGTCCTTATTCAATTTTTTTGTTTCATCGGTAAGCGTTAACACATCGACCAGAATATCTTTCCAGCTAGCCATTATCGAGGCCCTGCTTCAATCTTTTTGAGGGTTTTGTTTAAGCGTCGACGCGTTTTCTGCGTATCGGAAATAGCTTCCTTAAGCTTCATTGATGCAACTTCGAGTAACTCGATAGATTCAGTCGAATCATTGTCCGGATCAAAATAGTCAATAGCATTACGCACGACTTCGGCAACAGACGATTTACGCTTGTTTGCAACAGTTTCCAGTTTTTCAATATTTTCAGCCGAAAGCAGAACCTGCTTGCGTACCAACGTTGCTGATCTTGCCATATAGAATCTCCAGAATCATGCTTACATTATACACATACACACTACATACACAACTTCCAAACCTTAGGCTAAACGAACTTTACTAAAATAACTGATAACTCAACCATTTCAATGCTAAAATCTCGCGATTTTAGCGCCAGCGCAGCCCAAACCCGTCAAACATACGTGTCTAGCCTGATTAAATCCACGCTTTCGGTCGGTTCGATGACTATGCTTTCCCGCATTCTCGGTCTGGCCCGAGACATCACCATAGCCCGATTTTTCTCGGCCGGCGATGCAGCTGACGCGTTTTTTGTCGCTTTTAAAATCCCAAATTTCCTGCGACGTCTGTTTGCCGAGGGCGCATTTTCACTCGCATTCGTGCCGGTACTAACCGAATATCGTAATCAGTTCACACCCGCCGAAACGCGTGAATTGATCAACCGGGTTGCCGGTACCATGGGAATTATTTTGCTATTGCTGTCTGCTATCGGTGTGTTTGCCTCGCCCTTATTGATCAGTGTATTTGCAGCAGGATTCATTGACCAACCGGAAAAGTTTTCGCTAACGGCGGATATGCTTCGAATTACTTTTCCCTATATATTACTTATTTCTATGACCGCTATGGCGGGCGGAATTCTCAATACCTGGAAACATTTCCTGGTACCCGCATTCACACCGGTATTGCTCAACTTGAGCATGATCGCCTGCGCGCTGTGGTTAAGTCCGCGTCTTGATCTACCGATTACCGCGCTGGCCTGGGGCGTTTTGATCGCTGGTATTCTGCAATTGTTATTTCAATTGCCGTTCCTCTACCAGAAAGGTCTTCTACCGAGGCCAGCCTGGGGCTGGCGCCACCCAGGCGTCCAGAAAATTATAAAACTGATGATTCCCGCCCTGTTTGGCTCATCAGTGGCGCAAATTAATTTACTATTCGATACCTTTATCGCCTCATTTCTGATTTCCGGCAGCGTATCCTGGCTATATTATTCAGACCGGCTACTGGAATTCCCGCTCGGTGTTTTCGGCATCGCACTGGCAACCGTGGTATTACCCAATCTCTCCGAAGCCCATTATAAAAAAGGAGCTACGCATTTCGCGTCAACACTGCATTGGGCGATTCAATTGTCGTTACTCATCGCAATACCCGCTGCAATCGGGCTGTTTCTGCTGGCCCAACCGATTCTTGCGACCCTGTTCCAATACGGTGCGTTTGCAGATCACGATTCATTAATGGCAGCCTATAGCCTGATGGCCTACAGCCTGGGCCTTCCCGCGATGGTCCTGATCAAGATTCTCGCCAACGGATTCTACGCGCGGCAGGACAGCAAAACGCCGGTGCGCATCGGTATTCGCGCGATGTGCCTCAACATGCTGCTCAACATCATCCTGGTATTATGGATGATCAACACAGATTTCATGGCCCCGCATGTCGGTCTCGCACTGGCAACCACTGGCTCGGCTTATTTCAATGCCGTTATGCTGGCATGGACGTTACACAAAGAAGCCATTCTAGAAATTTCAGGCTCGTTTAATCACATGTTGTTGAAAATACTCATCGCCTGCTGCGCCATGTCGGCAGTCATTATACTGTTGTTACCCGATAGCAATGTCTGGACGGACTGGCGCTGGTATACCCGTACTCTCGAACTCGGCCGCTTAATCCTGCCGGCCTTGTTGTGTTACGGTTTAATGCTTTGGATAATGGGTATCCGACGCCAACAGTTCATCACCTGATTTTACTGATAATCATGCAACTGATCCGTGGACTACACAACCTGACCCGCCAATTACCACCCTGCGCGGTAACTATCGGCAATTTCGATGGTATACACCTGGGGCATCAGCATGTACTGGAACAATTAAAAAATTCCGCCGAACAACGCAAACTGCCTGCTGCAGCAATAGTCTTCGAACCACAACCTATCGAGTTCTTTGCGCCAGATATGGCACCTAAACGACTGGCTCGATTTCGCGAAAAACTGAACTACCTGAAATCGCAGGATATCGATTTTCTGCTCTGCCTCAAATTCGACAAGAAATTAGCCGAACTCGACGCTAAGGATTTTGTTAAAACCATTCTGATCGACGGTTTGAATACACACCATCTGGTAATCGGCGATGATTTCCGCTTCGGCAAGAATCGTCTGGGCGACTTCGAATTGCTACGGGAATGTGGCCGGGAATTCGGTTTCGAGGTCGAAAACAGCGACACGTTGTCAATCGATGGTCACCGCGTCAGTAGCACACGTATTCGTGCCAGCATCCAGAGCGATGATTTTGCACAGGCCGAACAGTTACTCGGACGGCCTTATTCGCTCTCCGGTAAGGTCTCACATGGCAAAAAACTCGGTCGAGAGCTTGGTTTCCCGACAATTAATATCAAAATGGGCGACAAAACCCTGATTGTTAAAGGAATATTTGCGGTCAGGGTGAAAGGTATAGATAATCGTGTGCTAAAGGGCGTTGCCAGTATTGGTACACGCCCGACGGTGAATGGCGTCGACACTATTCTTGAAGTATATATCCTCGATTTCGATCAAGACGTGTACGGCTATTGTGTCGATGTGGAATTTTTACACAAAATTCGGAACGAAGAGAAATTCGATTCGCTGGAGGAGCTCACCAGCCATATCGCAAATGACATCAACCTGGCGAAAACCTATTTTGCAAACCTGTTAGCAAGCGGAAATTGAGTGACTGATTACAAACATACCTTGAACCTGCCCGATACCAAATTCCCGATGCGCGGCAACCTTGCCAATCGCGAACCCGAACGTCTACAAAACTGGCTGGACAACAACCTCTATCAGAAAATTCGCAAGTCTCGTGACGGCAGAAAGCGTTACGTCTTGCATGATGGCCCGCCTTACGCCAACGGAGATATTCATATCGGTCACGCAGTTAACAAGATTCTCAAAGACATGATCGTCAAGGCACGTACTTTAAATGGTGAGGATGCGCCTTATGTTCCCGGCTGGGACTGTCATGGATTGCCTATTGAACATCAGGTCGAGAAAAATATCGGTAAGGCCGGAGTCAAGGTCGAAGTCGATACTTTTCGTCAGGCCTGTCGGGATTATGCGTTAAAACAGATCGATAAGCAGAAGACTGATTTCATTCGACTCGGCGTACTCGGTGACTGGCACCGCCCCTATCTGACCATGAATTACGATACCGAAGCAAATATCGTTCGATCACTGGGTAAGATTATTGAAAACGGGCATTTGCACAAAGGCGATAAACCGGTGCACTGGTGTACCGACTGTGGCTCGGCACTAGCCGAGGCCGAAGTTGATTACCGGGACAAGGTATCACCCGCCATTGATGTTAAATTTCCGGTCGTAGACGAACAGTCTTTTATAGAGTTGCTCGATGGGCACCCCGGAGAAGGCCCTTTGTCCGTTTTGATCTGGACGACAACGCCCTGGACACTACCGGCCAATCTTGCGGTGTCTCTTAATCCTGATTTTGACTATGTAGTTGTGCAGGTTGATGGTGAACAGTTATTTCTTGCGGAAGATTTACTCAAGACATCCATGGCACGTTACGGCCTTGAAGATTATAAAATACTCGCGCGCGGCAAAGGCGAAGCGCTCGAGAGTCAAAAATTACGTCATCCGTTTTATGATCGCGAATCGCTGGTTGTGACTGGCGATCATGTCACCCTGGAAGCAGGCACCGGCGCGGTACACACGGCTCCCGGTCACGGCCAGGATGATTTCATTATCGGCAAAAAATACGGCCTGGATATTTTCAATCCAGTGGGTGACGACGGTTGCTTTCTTCCCAATACCGAGTTCTTTGCAAACGAACATGTATTCAAGGCTAACGATCTTGTTATCGAAAAATTAAAAGACAGTAATGCCCTGTTGCATGTGGAAAAGTTTAACCATAGCTATCCGCATTGCTGGCGTCACAAGACACCGATTATTTTTCGCGCCACACCACAATGGTTTATCAGCATGGAGCAGGCCGGTTTGCGCGACCTCGCCATGGCCGAAATTAAAAAAGTGCAATGGGTGCCCAGCTGGGGACAGGCACGTATCGAAAGCATGATCGAAAAACGCCCGGACTGGTGTATTTCGCGTCAGCGTTTCTGGGGTGTACCGATTCCTTTGTTTGTTAACAAAGAAACCCAGGAAATTCATCCACGAACCGCTGAATTGATCGAAGAAGTAGCCAGGCACATAGAAAAGGCCGGCATCCAGGCCTGGTTTTCGCTTAAAGCCGAAGATCTGCTCGGCGAAGAAGCGGCAGATTACAACAAGCTGAGTGATACGCTGGATGTCTGGTTTGATTCGGGTACCACACATTTCAGTGTATTACAGCACGACGAATATGATCGCTTTTCATTTCCCGCGGACATGTACCTCGAAGGATCTGATCAACACCGTGGCTGGTTCCATTCGTCCCTGCTGGCCTCCTGCGCCATGCACGGTCAGGCGCCTTATAAACAGGTATTGACCCACGGATTCACCGTCGATGCAAAAGGCATGAAAATGTCCAAGTCAGTTGGAAACGTGGTGGCACCCAACAAAGTCATGAAGACCCTCGGCGCAGATATATTGCGCCTGTGGGTGGCATCGACCGATTACTCCGGCGAAATGTCGATTTCCGATGAAATTCTAAAACGCACTGCTGATTCCTATCGCCGAATTCGTAATACACTGCGTTTTTTGCTAGCTAATACCAACGGATTCGAACCGGATCATCACCTGGTCAACGCCAAACACATGCTGGCGCTGGATAGCTGGATTGTCGCCGAAACACTGACTGTACAAAACGAGCTGAAAGAACTCTATAACGCCTACCAATTTCATACTGCCATACAGAAAATTCACAACTTCTGCTCAGAGACTCTCGGTGGCTTTTACCTTGATGTCATCAAGGACCGTCAGTATACCACACAAGCCGATTCGGTGGCGCGCCGCTCCTGTCAGACGGCCATGTACCATGTAGTAGAAGCGATGACTCGCTGGATTGCACCCATCCTGAGCTTTACTGCCGATGAGATCTGGGAAAACCTGCCGGGCGAGCACGAGGCACTGGGTGCTTTTACTGCAGAATGGTACGAAGGCCTGTCAGCCTACAATAATAGCAATATCGAATCCGGTGTCTGGGATGTGTTAGAGCTGGTACGCGGTGAAGTCACCAAAGCTTTGGAAATTCTCCGTCAGGAAAGCAGGATTGGGTCCGGGCTCGACGCTGAAGTGACGATTTATGCCGAGCGGAACTTGCTTGATCAGTTATCGGTTATCAGTGAAGAACTGCGTTTCGTATTGATTACCTCGGAAGCAAAGCTGCTACAACTTGACGATTCAATAGAAGAAGCCGTTAAGCTCGCCGACGGATCGTCGATTGCAGTTAAAGTATTGCCCAGCGAGTATGCCAAATGCGTACGCTGCTGGCATCACCGACCAGAAGTTGGCGATGATGATACCCACCCGAAACTCTGCGGGCGCTGTATAGAGAATGTCGATGGTCGGGGTGAAAATCGACTCTATGCCTGATTCGCACCTCAAGCGATTATGGATTAGCCTGCTGATCGTCGGTCTCGACCAGATCGCCAAGTTAATTGCGGAAAATCAGTTGCCGCTGCACCAGCCGGTCAATGTTTTTCCCTATTTCGACTGGTATCTAACTTATAACTCGGGTGCTGCGTTCAGTTTTCTGGCCGAAGCAGGGGGGTGGCAACGCTGGTTTTTTGCAATTACCTCGATAGTCATCAGTGCCGTCATCGTTATCTGGATTAGAAAACTCGAAAAAGGCGACCACATTACCGCAATTTCGCTTTGTTTGATTCTCGGCGGCGCCATCGGAAATTTAATCGACCGTATCTACCTCGGTCATGTCATAGACTATATACAGGTGTGGCTGGGAACATATCCCTGGCCGGCATTTAATATTGCTGACGCTGCAATCAGTATCGGTGCCGCCATTTTGATAGTCAGTAGTTTTATCGGTTCCCGGAACACGGCCACCAGCGAGCGCTAAAACGTGAGTAAAATAAACCGCAGCAGCCTGGTCACCCTGCACTATCGCCTCGGTTTAACCGACGATATCGTGTTCGAGGACAGTTTCGACGAGGATCCTATAACTGTTCAACTCGGAAATGGTGAAATGGCCGAAGGTCTGGAACTTGCGTTACTAGGCCTGCGTCAGGGAGACGAACAAACCATCGATATTGGCCCCGATTTAGCTTTTGGTCATATCGATGAAACCATGTTTCATGCCTTGCCCCGTAGCGAGTTCGATCCCGGCCTTGAATTGCAGGAAGGCCTGATCATTGAGTTTTCTACACCGGACGGAAATAACCTGCCGGGTACCATCATCACTTTTGACGAAAACGAAGTCAGATTCGACTTAAACCACCCGCTCGCCGGTCAGACGGTCCGTTACAGTGTTAAAATACTCGAGGTTATCAATAAAGAGCCTCCGGTACTAAACTGATGGAAGTGTTACTCGCGAATCCGCGTGGTTTTTGTGCTGGTGTGGAGCGCGCCATTGAGATCGTCGAGCGGGCCATCGAATTATTCGGCGCACCAATTTATGTTCGACATGAGGTCGTGCATAACCGGTTCGTGGTCAACGATTTAAAACACAAAGGTGCCATTTTCGTCGACGAACTCGATCAAGTGCCCGATGGATGCCATGTCATCTTTAGCGCACACGGAGTCTCCAAAGCCGTACAAAAAGAAGCCAAACGCCGCGGATTAAGCATCTTCGACGCTACCTGCCCGCTGGTCACAAAAGTGCATATGGAGGTCACACGATACAGCCGCAAAGGTATCGAAACCATACTCATCGGCCACAGAGGTCACCCGGAGGTTGAGGGCACCATGGGGCAATACGATCAATCCCAGGGTGGTGATATTTACCTGGTTGAATCTACGGATGACGTACGAAACCTGAGCGTAAAAAACCCGGAAGAACTTCGCTATGTAACCCAGACTACGCTCTCCAAGGACGATACTGCTATCGTCATCGACAGTTTATACGACGCCTTTCCAGAAATTCAGGGACCAAAAAAAGAAGATATCTGTTATGCCACTCAAAACCGACAGGATGCCGTTAAACAACTCGCAGAACAGTGTGATTTGATACTGGTGGTAGGTTCAAAAAACAGTTCCAATTCAAACCGTCTTCGTGAAATTGCCGAGAATAAACAAATTGCGGGCCATTTAATCGATTGTGCCGACGATATCAAAGTCGAGTGGCTCGTCAACAAAACCCGAGTCGGATTGACGGCCGGGGCTTCGGCACCTGAGCTACTGGTGCAACAAGTAATCGAATTCCTGAAAAAAAATGGCGCTGGCGATGTATCGTCTATGGGCTTCAGCGAAGACGTGATTTTTCCTTTGCCTAAATCATTGCGTTAGTTCTGAGCTGAAACGGGAAAACTAATCTGAAACTCAACACCGATCTGCCGATTCAATACGTCAATCTTACCCTCCATGGCTGATACTAACTGCTGCACCAGTGCCAGTCCAATCCCGGTGCCTACCGTCTCCCGGGTTAATTCACTTTCACTTCGATAAAACAATTTGAATATTTTTTTCATCTGATCTTTGGCAATGCCTGGTCCATAGTCACGGACTGAAAATAGAACCCGACCCTGTTGCCGCTGACAACTTACATTGACAATCTTTTGATCAGCGCAGGATGAAAACTTGATCGCGTTATCAACCAGATTAATCATAATTTGCGTAAACCAGTCACCGTCAATATTGATTATTGATTGTTGGCAATCGTTTGTGCAGGCCAACCTCAGTACAAAACCTGCCTGCTCAAGTTGCGATTCGAGTCGCGGGATTAGATCATTAAGTTGAAAACCCACTTTGGTTTCGGACAAATCTGCCTTTTCATCGCGACGAGTCATACGCGCGAGTTGCAACACATTGTTAATCAATCGTGATAAACGCTCGCTTTCGAAGAATATATAATCGTAGTAAGAATGTTTCCGCGTTTCATCAGCCCAGCCTTCTCTCAGCATTTCGCCATACATACGAATTGAAGTTAGTGGCGTTTTCAATTCGTGACTGACCGCAGAAACAAAATCCTGTTGTTGTTGCGCGAGGCTAATTTGCCTGGCACCGAGTCGGAAAAGCATGAAGGTGCCGCCGATTAACACCAGCGCGAGTAAAAACGTACTCCATAATATGATCTGATTACCAGCACCAACCGGTAAAATTGCCAGACTGAATATCAGCTCCAGATCGCTAAATGGAGCGATCAGTCTAGTTTGGTATAGTAGTTCGGAGCCCTTCAAGCCAGCGCGAGAATAATCACTGGAGTTTCGCCCACCGAATAATCGAACAACATTGCCCTGGTGTGATAAAATTAAATCACTCACCGAGGATAACACCGACTCACGGAAGGCATCGGCGACGAAACTATCGAGAAATTCTTCCTGATCAATTAATAATCCCTGCACATAACGCTCACCGTCATTCCAGACACGCCTGAATAATACCAAGTGGCCACTGTCGAGAAGACTAAACTCAAGTGGCTCGACTTCGTTTTCAAAAGTTCGTATCGGTTTTATCTGCTGCTGAGACAACAATCCGCCGATATCGATTGGTGCAGGAAAATTTTTTTTAGGCGGCGCTATCGCCGAATATTCAGATAGAACGCTTTTTTCCAACCGCGATATTATGTCTGCCCGCTTTTGTTTGGTTTCGCTCTGCTGCATTCCTTTCAACTGCGCTGCTACCTCGTAGCGATCACCCAGTTCCAGATCGGCTACCCGGTCACTGGCCTTTTCTGACCTGGTTCTTTCGCGACCAATTTTGGCTGGGCTATTTAAACTGTCAAAAAAAGACAAGCCTGAAACTTCTTCGGCCTCATAGGCGGGTTTATCATCGAGGGCTTCGGGTACAGTTTCTGCAAACGCGGTGGAAACCTGTACTTCTGGCGCGGCGACGAGGTCTTCCCTAACCTGGTCCTCTTCGATCAATTTATTTTGTTCCTTCACCAATCTGTTTTGGCCGAGAATACGGCGTAGCTTATTTTTCTGATCAAGCCGTTTTCGTAATTCATCGGCATCAATGCCGTAATTCCCGGCATTCGCTCGAGGCAATGACGGGGTCTGCAATTGACCTGCTGCATCGACCTGAAAATAACCCAGCAAACCGGCAATACCTGACTCTGACGGATTGCGTGCCAGCGGTGATCGTTGCGGAATAGCTGCCTGCTGGTCGCCGGAAATATTGAAAAAACTGTATTCGGTAATAGCTCGACTTTCCTCGCGCTTGATTAATGCGTCGAAACGCGCGTCAATTCGCAGACTCAACTCTCGCGCCAGCTGCTGATGCTGATGAAAGGTTTCCCAATTCAATTGACGGTATGCCTGGTAGACCAGTATCGATGTCGGTAGAGCCAGCGCGATAAAAAAAAACAGTAGTAGTATTTTTAGCTTTCGAATCGTCACGTGCCCGCAACCATCAAACGGTAGCCTGCACCACGAACCGTAACGATCGACTGCGGGTTCGACTGGTCTTCTTCTATCTTTCGGCGCAGCTTGGCAATATGAATATCGACTGTCCTCGTTTCTATATCCATGCCGCTGGAATAGCCCCAGACCTTTACCAGAAGCTCTTCACGGGAAACAGGCCTGCCAGCCTGGCGATTGAGGTACTGCAACACGTCCATTTCGCGACGGGTGAATACGATATTGGAATCTACCAGGCTTAAGTTTTCGGTATCGATGGCGCCCCCGCTTTTAAGATGAATTTCGCGTTGCTGTTGCTCTCCGATGCCGCTACGACGCAGCACAGCCTGAACTCGCAATACCAGTTGCGTCACCGAGAACGGCTTGGCGACGTAATCGTCGGCACCTAGCGTTAATCCCCGCACAATATCTTCATCGCTGGTCTTGGCGGTTAACATTATCACCGGCTGCTGTCGGTCGCGTTGACGAATTTGATTACAGATATCGAACCCGTTAACACCCGGTAACATCACATCAAGCAGGATCAGATCATATAAACCGCTCAACGCTTTGCGTAAGCCTTCCTCACCATGCAAGGCGGAATCGACATCGAAGCCATGAAAGACAAAAACGTCGATTAACCCGATTCGGATAGCAGCTTCATCTTCGACGATAAGAATGCGATTTTTTTCAACCATTACTAAATCCTAACATTCCTGGCCCATCCCAATGTAAATTTTTTGTAAACCAAAAGATATAATATTTACCAAACCCTGCCTACCACAGCACCGCATATACAACCAGAATAGCCTCGTGTTTAATCAACTACAGAGGTGTACCCCATGGCATTGATCACGCGCTTATCACGCCTGTTTCAGGCAGATTTCCACGCAGTACTGGACAGTATCGAAGAGCCCGATATTCAGCTCAAACAAGCTGTACGCGAAATGGAATTTGATTTACAACAGGACGAGCACGCTCTTTCTCTTTTGCAACGCGAGTCGGAGAAACTGCTCAACACCATCGACGAGTACCTGTCTAGAATTGCTGCCTTCGATGGAGAGCTGGATATCTGCTTTACCGCCGGAAAAGATGACCTGGCGCGCGACCTGATTAAACGCAAACTCGAAGCCGAGAGTATTCGCGCTAATGCAAAAAAACGACTGGGTGATATTGATAACAACATCGATAAACTACAGCAGCGCATTGGCGATCATCATCAGCAGCTCGACAATATAAAGCAAAAGCTGGAATTGCTGATCGATGGAAGCATAAACACGTCAACTTATTCCCCAACAAGCGATATCCGCAATGAAGATATAGAAATTGCTTTTCTTAGAGAAAAACAGCGGAGGGCAACATCATGAGAGGCCCAGGCATCATCAAAGGAATTATCTTTGCCATCCTTGCCAGCCTTGCCAGTGGTTTGCTGCTAAAGGTATTACCGCTGGTATTGACGTCGGAAACTAGCAGCAGCCTGATCATTATGGGTTTATCACTGGCCTATCTGCTATTTTTACAAAGATACACCGATATTCGGCGAGGGCGCATAATCGTCTTGACTGCCTGGATAATCATCGGCGGCGTTAGCTGGTTACTGGATCTCAGCCTGACCGAACAGATCCTGCTTAATATTTCATTAATCTGGATTGTTCGCTGCTTATATTTCCATTCATCCATCACTACGGCGCTGCTCGACCTGGTTTTAGTGATCATGGCTGCCGGTGGCGGAGTTTGGGCTGTAATACAAACCAACAGCCTGATCGTCGCGGTCTGGTGCTTTTTCCTCGGTCAATCACTATTTGTCGCCGTTCCTGAGTTTCCGCGGCTCGACAAATTCGACAGTCCTTCATCTGATGCAATCGACGATCACTTTCAGGCGGCCTATCGTGTCGCGCAAGACGCCGTTCGTAAGCATTTCACATAATTAATTTCAAATAGAGGAATCATCATGAAAACAAACATTCTGGCACTGACTCTTATAGCCGCTACCACGATCGGCATTACAGTTTTTCCATCCGTTAAAAAGGCAAACGCAATCACTGGCACCATAGTGCCTGAAGAGCAAAAACACAGCATCGAAGTTGTTTTTATACTCGATACGACTAGTAGCATGAGCGGCTTGATTCAGGCCGCCAAAGAAAAAATCTGGTCGATCGCCAGCACCATGACCTCGGCCCAACAAAATCCTGATATCAAAATGGGTCTGGTCGCTTTTCGTGACCGTGGCGATGCCTACGTCACCAAAGTACTCGATCTGTCAGAAGATCTGGATTCGATGTACCTGGAATTGATGAATTTTAAGGCACAGGGTGGTGGCGATGGCCCGGAAAGCGTTAATCAGGCCCTCGATGATGCTATTAATCAGATTTCCTGGAGCCAGGAAAACAAGGTTTATAAGGTCGCCTTTCTAATCGGCGACGCACCCCCACACATGGATTACCGTGATGATATCAAGTTTCCGGTAACGCTGGGAAAAGCCAGACACAAGGGTATTATTATTAACACCATTCAAAGTGGACAGCTCGGTGATACCCGACCAATCTGGCAACATATTGCACAACTCGGCTCCGGTGAATATTTCCAGGTTGAAGATTCGGGGAATGCCGTCGTTATGAGTACACCGTTTGATAAAAAACTGTCCGAACTGGCTGCCAGCCTTGAAGATACCCGACTATTTTACGGAGACGATCAACAGCGCGAAATTCAGGCGAAAAGGGCCGAGTCCGCCAAAAAACTACGGGGAGTCATGTCTAAAGCAGCATTAGCTCGTCGATCCACATTCAATGCGACTGCCAGTGGCGAGGCCAATTTACTGGGTAACAGCGAACTGGTAAACGCTATTTCCAGCGGACGGGTTGATCTCAATGATATCGCTGAAGAAGAATTACCTGTAAGCCTGCAAGCCAAGACACCTGCCGAGAAAAAGGCCCTAATCGAGAAACAGGCTGATCGTCGCGATAACATCAAGCAGGAAATACAGCGCCTGTCTGAATCGCGTCAACGTTATATTAAAAATCGGATAGCGCCCGAGGATGCAAAAACATCACTGGACGAGAAGATCTACGGCGCAATTAAAGACCAGGCTAAAGCACAAGGTTTGGTCTACGAGGCTGACCGGGCGGAGTACTAATATTAAAGACCTGACTCAGGAAAGGGCGAGCCCTTAAGCCCGCCCTTTCCTGTCAAGGAATCACTTTATTTTAGTCCGTAGCAATAAAAACACTTCGTGAACCAACCGTTCATTGGTTTGAATTTCCAACCATTTTTCTTTGGGAATTCTGCGTTTTACCAGTTCACGTATAACCTGCAGGGAAAAACTGTCATTTTCCAGGCTGGGGTCTCTATTCCCGGCACTGATGTTTTGTATGGTTCGACTTAAAATAAAAGTTGTTGATTCATCCGCATCCTGATACAGCCGGGTCCGAATCCGGTTATCATTGATTAAAGACTCTGTAGCCATCCGTTGCGAGCGAACCTGATATATCACAATAGCCAATAAGGAGATTGTCATCAAAAACATAATCGATGTAGCGAGTGTCATGTGTGCTCCTTGAACTTTAAAGGTTTACCTGTTCGGAACAGAACTATCAAAAAAGTCTAGCACCAGGATTGCTTTTTTGCTTTGGTCGACGAAGTCTCAGAGAGTAGAAATATTTAACTATTCAGCCGACAAACCGGTCAGGTAGGAATTATTTACAGTTTTAATAGCGCTTTCAGCAAGTCATCAACATCTTCTTTATTATGCTCCGCAGATAACGTTATTCGCAATCGTGCACTGCCTTCTGGTACCGTCGGTGGACGAATGGCAGTGACCAGTAAACCCTGTTCCAGAAGATTGTTACTCAAAGCCAGAGCACGTTGATTATCGCCGATAATAATCGGTTGAATGGGTGTTTCAGAGGCCATTAGTTCGAAATCCAGGTTGGACAATCCCCTACGCAGATAGTCGATTAACTCTATCAACCTGTGTCGACGCCAGCTTTCCCGCTCTATCAGGCCTAGACTCACTATTGTCGCCGCCGATAACGCTGGCGGCGAAGCCGTCGTGTAGATATAGGGTCGAGCTATCTGAATCAGCGTTTCTATCAATTCTTCACTACCGGCAACAAAAGCGCCAGAAGTGCCAACCGCTTTGCCCAGCGTCGCCATCAGAATTGGCACCTGCTGCTGATCGAGACCGAGGGCCTGTAACAAGCCACCACCGTTTTCACCGAGAACACCGAATCCGTGCGCATCGTCAACCATACAGCAGGTATTATTTGCCCCGCATAGTCGGGCTATTTGCGTCAGGTCGGCACAATCACCATCCATGCTGAAAACACCGTCGGTCATCAATAGTCTTCGAGAGGCGCTTTGATTTTGTTGCAAACGCTGTTTCAGGTGGTCAATATCGTTATGCCGATACCTGACCAGCGTGGCACCGCTGAGTTTTGCTGCATCAATTAAAGACGCATGGTTGAGCCTGTCCTGAAAGACAAAATCACGCCTTCCGAGCAAAGCCGAGGCTATCGCAAGATTCGCCATATAGCCATTGCTAAACAGGAGAGCCCGTTCACGTCCGCTAAATTCGGCCAGGCGTTGTTCGCAGTCGTGATGCAACTGACTATGGCCATTGATCAAATGCGCGGCGCCGCTACCGGCGCCATACTGTTCTACTGCATCGACCAGGGCTTTTTTGATATCGGCATGATTGGCAAGACCAAGATAATCGTTACTGCAAAACGATAGATATCGTTTGCCATCGATCAGGCAATGCACACTCTGTGCGGAACCATTAATCCGACGTTCGCGAAATAAACCGGCCGCTCGTTTTTTTACGAGTTCCGATTTCAACTCAAACATGAATCAGGCGGCAACCGTCTCCGACGCCTGCAGATCCTGCTCGGCATTGGGTTTAATTCCCAGACGATCAAACAACGCTATGTCTTTATTCTCGGCCGGGTTAGCCGTAGTGAGTAATTTTTCGCCATAAAAAATTGAATTAGCGCCGGCCAGAAAACACAAAGCCTGTAATTCTTCGCTCATATCGTTACGTCCCGCAGATAGCCGCACGGTGGATTTAGGCATTATGGTCCTGGCCACGGCTATGGTGCGTACAAAATCAATTGGATCCAGCGCATCGGTGCCATACAGTGGAGTATTTTCAACCTGAACCAACAGGTTAACCGGTACAGACTGCGGGTGTTGAGGCAGGTTTGCGAGCTGCTGTAATAAAGCAGCACGGTCGAGACTGGTTTCGCCCATGCCGACTATACCGCCACAACAAACATTTATATTTTCCGCACGCACGTATTCCAGCGTTTCGAGCCTGTCCTGGTAGGTTCGTGTAGTGATGATTTCCTTATAGTAGTCAGGCGATGTATCGAGATTATGGTTATAATAATCGAGTCCGGCGGCTTTGAGTTTCCTGGTCTGCTGTTGCGTCAACATGCCAAGCGTCACACAGGTTTCCATTCCCAGATCTTTCACCACACTGATCATTTCGATAACCTTATCGAGGTTCTTGTCAGTTGGATTACGCCAGGCAGCGCCCATGCAGAAACGACTGGCGCCGTTGTGTTTGGCATTCATCGCAGCCTGCTTCACTTCTTCAAGCGGCAACAGGCGCTCGCGTTCAAGACCGGTATCGTATTTGGCCGATTGCGGGCAATAAGCGCAATCTTCAGGGCAGGCGCCAGTCTTAATGCTTAAAAGTGAGCTGATTTGCACTGCGTTAGGATCGAAATACCGCCGATGCGTGGTTTGTGCCTGGAACAATAAATCATTGAATGGCCTGGCAAAAAGCGCTTTAATCTCATCTAGTGTCCAGTCGTGGCGGATGGCCTGTACCAGGTCGCTCATAGTTTTCGTCGGGCTTGTGGATAATAGAACGCCAAGTCTATTGCAAGACAGGGAATAGTCAATGACAGCTAACAGATTAACAACAGCACTATTAAGCCAAATTCTGGACCCGAGGCTTTGTCCCGGATGCCAGCACAGCTTGAAAGGTTCACAGACATTTTGTTCTGGCTGCTATCACCGTCTTGTAAAAGTAATCAACCCCTGCCAGCTCTGCGGCCTTGAAAATCACAACGACATCAATATTTGCGCCGCCTGCCTTTACCAGCCACCGCGCTGGCAAATGATGATTGCACCCTGGCAATATCTCGGCCTGACACGTGAGTTACTATTACAGCTCAAATTTTCCGAATCGCTTTATCTGGCGAATAGCCTGGTGAGTACCGTGATTGGGCACTTTAGCAAACCAGCCACTCGTCCCGAAGTACTACTACCGGTTCCACTCCACCAAAATCGTTTATTTGAACGCGGATTTAATCAGGCCTATGAAATAGCTCGAATTCTGTCTTCACAACTCAATATTAAACTCGATTATAAGACTTTAACGCGTATCCGCGATACCGAGGCACAAGCTGGATTAAGCGCTAACAAGCGTGAAAAAAACATTCTCAAGGCATTTAGTTGCGCGCCAACAGATTATCGACATGTCGCTGTAGTGGATGACATTGTTACTACCGGTTCAACCGCCAATGAAATCGCCAAAACTCTACATCGAGCTGGTATTGAAACTGTCGAAATATGGGGTCTGGCACGGGTTGTGAAGCATTGAACCTAGAAATTCGAAAGCTTCTGCTGAACCGACTGCATTAAATCCAGTGCAGAACGGCTATCGCTCCCCAGACAATTGATATGGCCCATTTTTCGGCCTATGCGCGCTTCTTTTTTGCCGTATAAATGCAGTTTTGCGTTCCTTAGTTCAAGCACTCTATCCCAGCCCGGCTCACCGTCGTCGGGCCAGATATCTCCGAGAATATTCCACATGGCAACCGGCGTGTGTAGATTAGAATTGCCCGCAGACAAACCGCATATCATGCGTACCTGCTGTTCAAATTGCGAGGTATAACAGGCATCAATGGTAAAGTGCCCGGAATTATGCGGGCGTGGCGCTATTTCATTGACTAGAATAACCTCGTCAGCCGAGAGAAAAAATTCAACAGCGAGTACCCCGCAATAATCGAGACCATCGGCTATTTTCTGCGCAGCCAGCCTGATTTCCTGCCGGCGAGCAGCCGAGATATCGGCAGGCACAATAGAGGCATCGAGAATACCATTGACATGGGTATTTTCCACGACTGGAAAACAATCGACATCACCATTTTGATCGCGGCACAAGACCACCGAAACCTCTTTGGCTAATTCAACTTTTTTCTCCAGCACACAGGGACGTCGATCAACCGAGTCGAATGCGACTTCGAGATCATCGAAAGAATCGCAAACCACCTGGCCCTTACCGTCATAACCAAATGAGGTTGTTTTCATAATAGCAGGATACGGAAAACTCCCCGCCTGCTCGATATCTCCCAGGCTATCGATAGACAGGAATGCCGCCGTATTCAAGCCTTGTGAAATCACAAACTCTTTCTCCAGTTTGCGATTTTGGGCAATGCGCAGGGCCGCGGCCGACGGATGGACGGAAACCGATTCAGACAGATAATCCAGCGTCGATGCCGGCACATTCTCGAATTCGGTACTAATTACCTGGCATTTATCGGCCAGGTAATCGAGCGCTTTTTCATCATTGTATGCCGCCTCGAGGTGCTCGCTGGCCATATCGCCTGCCGGGCTATTCTCATCCGGGTCGAGTACAATGACCCGGTAGCCCATTGTACGCGCCGCTATCACAAACATACGCCCCAATTGTCCGCCACCGAGCATACCGAGGGTTGCCGGAGGCAAAATCGCCATCACTGTGCTTCCGGTGGCAGCGTCATCTGCAATACCATCTGTTTTTGCTCTTCACGGAATTGGCGAAGCCTATCGGCAAGCTCGTTGTCGTTAGTCGCAAGTACTGAAATAGAGAACAAGGCTGCGTTGATAGCACCCGCATTTCCTATGGCAAAAGTAGCAACGGGAACGCCCTTTGGCATCTGCACGATTGATAGCAATGAATCATTGCCTCTTAAATGTTCGGAAGGAACCGGCACTCCGAGCACAGGCACGGTGGTATGCGCCGCCAGCATGCCCGGCAGATGCGCTGCACCACCTGCGCCAGCGATGATGCAGGCAATCGATTGATCCTCAGCTGATTTGGCGAATTCGGCGAGTAAATCCGGTGTCCGGTGCGCCGAAATCACCCTGGCTAGCTGTGCAATACCGAAGCGTTCGAGCATTGCTACCGCGTGCTGCATTACCGGCCAATCGCTATTGCTACCCATCACCACAGCAACCACAGGTTTCGACATGATTTTCTCCGAATCCGCTTCTAAAAAAACGAGCGATTATAACGCTTATTGCGGACTGAAAGACACTAGCAAATTTAATATCGGTGGTGAATCGGTATGCTATGATCTTCCCCTTATAGCTGACAGCTTGATTCCGATAAACCTATTGACCAGCCATTGTAGCCATGATTTCTTCTGCGAAAGACGCCACTATCCGTGAAACCCATCTCGACTACCTCGAACTCTTAGCACGGGGCAAAGTTCGTGACATCTACGCCATAGATGACAAACGTATGTTAATTATCACAACCGACCGGCTTTCTGCCTTTGATGTGGTGTTTGATCAGACCATCCCGAGAAAGGGTGAGCTGCTTACCGAAGTCTCTAATTTCTGGTTCGCCAAAACTGCAGGTATCGTCACCAACCATTTGACCGACCTGGACCTGCAGGATTACCTTACCGACAACGACTATTTACGCCTGAAAAATCGTTCGATCATTGTTAAACGCCTCAAAACTCTTCCGGTTGAAGCCATTGTTCGTGGTTATGTAATCGGCTCTGGCTGGAAAGACTATCAAGCGAGCGGCCAAATCTGCGGAATATCCCTACCCGACGGCCTGCAGCAAGCCGCCAAATTGCCCGAGCCGATATTCACACCGTCGACCAAGGCGGCCGTCGGCGACCATGACATCAATGTCAGTTTCGAAGATGCCGTGACCTTAATTGGTGAAGCAAAGGCCAATCAAATCAAGGCTCTTAGCTTACAGCTCTATAAGCTGGCCTCCGATTATGCGCAAAAACGCGGCATCATCATCGCCGATACCAAGTTCGAATTCGGCGTCGATTCGAATGACCAGCTAGTCCTCATCGACGAAATCCTCTCGCCAGATTCGTCGCGTTACTGGCCCGCCGTCAGTTATCACCCGGGCATCAGCCCGCCGAGCTACGACAAGCAGTTCATCCGTGATTATCTGGAAACGCTGGATTGGGACAAAACCCCGCCAGCCCCGCAGATTCCGCAGGATATTATCGAAAAGACGCAGCAAAAATATCAGGATGTGCACGATATCCTGTTGAAATGAAAATTGGTTAAATTGGGTACATGCTGCCAGACCTGCCTGAAAGTTACTATCTCGACAATGTAAAGACCCTGTTCGATCATGTCGAGGCAATTTACGCTGATATTCTGGATGAAAAATATCTGAATTTTCTTGATCGTTTTCGCCAACTATCCGACGATTCACAAAAACTGATTATCCGCCTGCTAAACCGTTCTAGTCATCTATTTCGTTTAAACAAACTAAAATACCCGGAAATCAATTCGATTCCGCAAGCTATTGAGGAGTTAAGCTCCTGTTATTTTCTACAGATTGACCCCTGTCTAAATCACGAAGATATTTTACCTTTGTTTAACAAAGCAGAATTAATCAAAAAACATAATAATCCGGAGGCACTTAAGGCGTTCAACCGATCTGAACTCAACCACTATATTCTCAACGAAGGAGACGAACTTTTTTTTGAAAATCTGGCAGGCAATGAATGCCTTTTACAGGTATCACATCGGGACACCTATCAATTGTTACAAATGCTGTTCTTTGGCAACCTCAATCAATCCATGACTGACTTTGTGCTTCGCGATTTGGGTTTATATCAATTTGAAAAGTACCGCATCGATGCCGATAACCGACCCTATCGAAATGCCGAAGAAATTCAACAGCACTGGTTATTGCATCGGCTGGACGAAATAATAGAGCACACCGATCCAGACGATAGTGGCGCCCTGCTCCAATATTTTAAAGTCATTCCCGAATGTGTTGACCAGCTGTCTCCCGTTTACCGAAAAAGTGAACACCTCAAGTATGATATCGCCAGGCAACTGGAACGCCTCGGAAATTTTCCTGCTGCAATGTCACTTTACCAACAATGTCAGTTACCACCCAGCCGCGAACGCCAGGCGCGAATCTATCATCAACAGAGGAATTATCAACAAGCGATCAAGCTATGTCTGGCGATTATAGAGTCACCTAAAGACGAGGCCGAACATCAGTTTGCAGGTGAGTTTGCGGCGCGAATAATTAAACGGAATAAACTCGAACCGTTACCGGGAATTTCTGACCAGAAAAATTACTTCCCCAAAATTATAGATCTCGAATTAAAGCAACAGCCTTGCGTTGAACGGTCAGTTGTTGATTATTATAACCGACAAACATCCGGACAGGTTTGTTTCTATCAAGAAAACAAATTGTTTAACGGTGTTCTGGGATTACTTATCTGGAAGGCAATTTTCGCGCCGGTCAGCGGCGCATTTTTCAATGCGTTTCAGTATCGACCGAATGACTATTACGCATTCGATTTTTTAAAGAAACGCCAACATTTACTTGGGCCTATCTGGGCATCGATTCATAGCAACGATGATATCTGGCAACGCGTATCCAAATGCTGGCATACCAAACAGGGATTAGCCAACCCGCTGGTCGACTGGAAAAACCTGGATCTCGATATCATCCAGATGGCATTACAACGTATCCCCCATGCAAACTGGTTAGCGATATTTAGGCGGTTATTACTCGACCTGCGCAATAACCGTTCCGGTTTTCCCGACCTGATTGTATTTCCTGCAGAACGTGATTATTTACTGGTGGAAGTCAAAGGCCCTGGTGACACCCTGCAAAAAAACCAACGGCGCTGGATGCAATATTTCGATCATAATAACATCCCGCATTGTGTTGCCCGCGTACATTGGCTGACAACATGAGCGAAACCTTGAAATTGGGAATACGTCAACTCATCGAGTTTTGCTGTCGCAGCGGCGATCTTGGCTTCGATGGTGGACCGGGCGTCAAAGCACTGGAAGGTTTACGCACCCATCAGGCCATTCAGAAGCGTTATCAAAATCAGGCCATTGCCGAGTATCAGGTTCAATTCGTCTTTAATATCGACGAATACCACATCGAACTCGGGGGTCGTATCGATTTACTGTTTGAGCAGGAGTCGCCGCCACGCATCGAGGAAATCAAAACGGTCTACAGTTTTATGAACAGCTTTTCTGATACTTTTGACGAGCCACACTGGGCGCAGGTCAAATGCTACGCCGCCTGTTACGCACGACAGAATTCGATCAACAGTCTGACCATCAGCCTCAATTACGTCAACCTGTTCAACCATCAGGAACACCGCCAAACTCAGACTTGCGATAGCGAAACATTAGAATCTTTTTTACAACATTTATTAACACGATACCTCCACTGGTATCGACTGATACGCCAGCAACGTGGGCAAACCCTGGTCAGCGCCCGGTCGCTCGAATTTCCCCATGCCAGTTTCCGTCAGCAACAGCACGCATTTGCTGCTCAGGTTTATCGCAATATTCAACAACAGCAACAATTGGTGGTTGAGGCGCCCACGGGCTCCGGCAAAACCATTAGTACACTCTTCCCTTCGATCAAGGCTATTGGTGAAGAAATTGTCGACCAGATAATTTATCTTTCCGCCAAGACTTCAGGGCAGAACCAGGCCATAGACGCGATAAAATTAATGATAAAACAAGGCCTCGAAATCAGTTACCTGGTCATTCAGGCCAAGTCAAAATGCTGTGCCTGCACCGACCATAAAAAAGAAGAAATCAATGCCGAAGGCAAATGTCTGCGTACACTTGGGTTTTTCGATCGGCTCGCTGTCGCGCGCGAATCACTGGTTAGACTGCGTCACCTGCATCCGGCTGCTATTCGGAAAACAGCCGATGAACACCAGCTCTGTCCTTTCGAACTGTCTCTACAGATGATCCCCTGGGTTGAAATTGTGGTCGCCGATTTTAACTACGTTTTCGACCCGCTGGTGCAATTGAGCTATTTCAAAACCGACAACAAGCGTAAAGTCTTACTTGTCGATGAATTGCATAACCTGGTCGATCGTGCCCGCAGTATGTATTCGGCCAGCTTAAGCCGAAGCCAGATAAAACAGGCGCTCGAAACCGACAATAGTCCGGAGATAGCAAAGGCTTTGACCAGGGTAGGTGATGCCCTGGACAAAGAGCTGCGCAGCCAGTACGACGACGAACTAATCAGCAGTGAACCTTCCCCAGCGCTGGCAAAAGCCAGTATCCGTTTTGGTGAAAACCTCGACCTTAATCTCTTTAACAATAAGCTGGTATCGACAAAAACTCTGGAATTTTCAAAATCTATTTTCCGCTATCTATGTATTAATAGCCTCTATGATCAACATCATAAAACAATTCGCATCAAACCGGTCGCAACACGCGAGGCCAGATTACTGTGTTTAAATGCATTTGAATATTTACGCGAAATATATCCGTTGTTCGATTCGGTATGCGGGTTTTCGGCAACACTGTCACCACATTTTTATTTTTTGCAGGCGCTTGGCTTTAATATCAAAACTCGTGTTTTACAACTTGAGTCCTGCTTTCCACGGCAACGATTACTGGTCAATATATGCAGTTATGTCGACACCCGCTATCGGCAGCGCGACGATTATATCGACTCGATTTGCGCAACGATTTATCGCTGCTTTCAGGCCAGACCCGGCAATTACCTGGTATTTTTTTCGTCGTATCACTTTATGCACAAGGTCTACGACCGCTTCCACCAACTTTACCGAACGATCGAAACCATATTGCAAATCCAATCGAGCGATGACGAACAACGGCAGGCATTCCTGGATCAATTCCTTAATCATGGAAAAACCCTGGGATTTGCCATCATGGGGGGCATTTTTGCCGAAGGTATCGATTATCAGGGCCAGGCACTCATCGGCGCAATCGTGGTCGGGGTCGGTATGCCGCAAGCTAATACCGAGCAGCAGCTCATCCAGCAGGATTTTGAAAACCTGAACCTGAATGGATTCGACTTCGCCTTTCGCTTTCCCGGCCTGACTCGCGCCCAACAAAGCGCCGGGCGGGTTATTCGGAGCGAAAGCGATTGTGGGGTGATTATTCTGCTAGACCAGCGATTTCAACAAACTGCCTATCGGAGGTATTACCCTCCACACTGGCAGCCTCAACATTGTCAAACCATTGATGCACTCGAACAGTCTTTAACCCGATTCTGGGCCAACCAGGCTGACTAAGTTAAATAACCAACTTCTCGTTAACGCTATCAATTTTATCCTGCATGCTTTGATCACGATCAATACGCGTACCCATGCGGATAGTACTACTGATTCGCGGCGCACCCATGTCGTGTAGTTTCTCATGGCATCGTTTGATCGCCGCCATCACGTCATCCCATTCACCTTCAACGTTGGTGCCATAAGAATGCAACTGATGGTTTAACCCGGCCATCGAAAATATCTTTTCGCATTCAACTACATATTTCGATACCGATAAACCGACGCCCATTGGAATTACACAGATATCGACTAATACTTTCATTGGGTTATTACCTGTATGTTTTGATAAGTGTATTTACTCAGTTTGGCAGCATAAAAGTCTATCACCGCAGAGCGGCCTCATCCTTGCCAGGGATGATTGACTATTACTCGGTGCGACCATCGAGCAAACCAGCAGCCCTTTCAAACTTCTTCACCAGAATACCTTCATCACCACAGCAACTTGCCGCACATTTCTTCACGTCACTCAAAGCAGCCACATCGAGTTCCAGCCAGTCCGAGACCGGTGCATTCGTGGTAGCACAATCACAACTGATATCGGTATGACCATAGACGTTTTGAAGACCCGATACCCGTGCATTTTCAGCCGCTTTATCGATAACTCCATTCGGCGTGGCGGGAATATGCGACAGCTGGTATGCCGGGAAGAATTTGGTAATATGCCAGGGGCTATCGGCACCCAGGTTGTCGTGAATCCATTGGGCAATCTGCTTCAATTCCTCAGGGTTATCATTTTTACCTGGAATAACGTTGGTGCGCGTCTCCACATGGATACCCATATTTTGCGCTTTTTTGATTGAACCCAACACTTGCTCAACATTGCTTACCGGACAAATGTCTTTATAAAAATCATCAGACAGGCTCTTGATATCCGAGCATAACACATCAATATACGGCGCCATCACTTCCAGTGCTTCATCTGTCACGAAACTGTTAGATACATAAACCGTGAACAAGCCGGCATCTCGCGCCAGTCGCGATACATCCAGCACATATTCCAGCCAAACCGCCGGCTCCGAATAGGTAAAGGCAATACCATCGACACCATGCTTAAGCGCCGTTTCTATAATCTGCCCAGGTCTTATCCATGCTTCAGTCGATTCTCCCCTGGCGAGCTTGTCGAGTGCCCCAACGCCCCAGGATATTTCGAGATTATGACAACCCTTACAACGAAAATTGCAACCGAAACTGCCAATCGACATCACCCTGCTTTCAGGCCTGTAATGATAAACCGGCTTATTGCGGATTGATTCAACCTCAATCGCCGAAACAATGCCGTAAGACAGGTTATAAATCTTGCCACCGCGGTTGACATGCGACTGACAGAAACCACGCTGACCATGTCGCAAACGGCACCGCCACAGGCATAGATTGCAAACCACATCGCCATTATCAAGTGGCTGTTGTAGTAGCGTCTCTACTAGCTGGTAGCTGTCGGACATGGCGGTAAATCCAGTCACAAAGGGGGCAATTAGTGTAATGCAAGTCCCCAGTAATTCAATCACAGCAACCACAAGGACAAAGGAACAAAAATTGAGCAAACTCCCGTCTCAGACTTGACTAAGCGAACACAGGTCTATTTAATACGCGCTTCCGCACCCAAAGCCCAGGTAGCTCAGTCGGTAGAGCAGGGGACTGAAAATCCCCGTGTCGGTGGTTCGATTCCGCCCCTGGGCACCATTTTCATAGAATTCAATGAGTTATAGCCCGAGTGGTATGGGGATGGGCAGTCCCCGTGTGTGTCGGCCAAAATATCGGTTTGTCAGTGCTTTCATTCCCTGCACTGGTATTCAGGGGAATTGCTCGGCGAGGTCCTGGATTTGCCTCTTTGAAGAGCTGTAGCTGACAATCACCACATCGATATCCCAATCATCATATAGCATCAGAGCGCGTTTGATTGCATCTGTAATCCAGTTTGTTTCGTTACCGAAAGCATTTCCGCCTACCAATGTCAGAAAAATAGTTTTATTCCCCGTGTTTTGAGCATTCAGGATAGCGGTACATATCGTCGTTTCGTATGAAGCTTCAAGGATTAGCCTGGCAAATTCCTCCCAAAGCTGCTTGTTGTTCGGTGAATTCAGTCATATCGAATTCATAGTTATCACAACTATTACAGTATCTCTTCAGAGGCGTGACCTGATGGACCAGGGTACTTCGCGGATTACCCTTAATGCCACCATCACCGCATTACGGTTTTTGTTTGAAGTCACCCCGGGTCGTAAGGAAGCTGTAGAGAAGCTCAGCACTGTGCCGGCGCCGCGCAAACTACCGAGTGTGTTAAGCCGGGAAGAAGTCCGTCAATTGCTCGACGCCACAACTTGCCTAAAGTACAAGGCAACCTATGCAGAAGTCATTCAAGAGACCAAGAAATTGGCCTGACATTTGACACTGATCAGCACGAGCCGGTCACTCAGAATTTACCCTTTAACTTTTATGGTACACATCTATCGTATGTGATAAGTACGACAAACGAAATACAAGCCCAGGATGTCTAAATTACTTGCTGAAAATTATGCCCGTTTGGACTATAAATATAGTGGATTGCGTTTCGGGCAATCCTACCGGCAATTTACATGTGTATATTGCTGTCTCTCGACGGCCTTGAGAATGCTTTCCATCGAATTAGCAAGATTATCGAATTGAACCAAGGTCGTGTTCGGTAATTGCTGGCTATGCAACATTCATGGAATGACATGCACTAATTGCGTCGTGATGAACAAGCATTTGTAAAACGACATTCAAAAGAAAATCGCCAAATCAAGGAATGGGCACATAAGACGAGGAGTCATGTAAATTGAATATGCGAGTAGTGGTTTCGCTAATGTTGTTTTGGCCATTAGTTATTGCGGCTCAGGACAATGTTGCGATTTCGCCCCTAAAGCCTCCCATTCAATTTTCCGCAGATGAAAAGGCATGGCTAGAATCTCACCCCATTGTTCGTATGGGATATGACCCGTATTTTCCACCGCTGGAGTTTTCGGACGAATCAGGGACTTATGTGGGTATGGCTGCTGAATACATAAGTATTTTGAACGAACGTTTAGGTCTCAATATTATACCGGCTCCCAATATCAAAAATTGGCCCATAGCCAATGAAATGGGTAAAAATAAAGAGCTGGATATTTTTCCCGTTATCACTCCTTCTCCCGAACGAAAAGAATACTGGATCTTCTCAGATGTTTATTTGGAGTATTCCAATGTCATTTTTACTAGAGATGACTATCCCGCTGTCACAGGACTGGAGTCCCTTTCCGGTAAGTCCGTTAGTGCGCCAATAGGTTATGTCTCGTTTGAATTAATTAAAAATAACTATCCGGAAATTAAACTTGTAGGGTCTGATTCAATTCTTGATGGACTTAAGAAAGTTTCATCTGGGCAAGTGGATGCGTTTGTTGGTGATATTCCAACGACAGTTTACTACATGCGCAAGAACAATATGATAAATCTTAAGGTTGCTTCTCCGACAACATTGAAAGTGAAAGGATTTGCTATGGCGATTCGAGATGACTGGCCAGAACTTGTATCGATACTAAACAAAGGGCTTTCATCTATTACCGATGAAGAACGCCAGAAAATATCTGATAAATGGATAAAGCTAAAATATGATCCGATCATTAATTACTCATTTGTTTGGAAGCTGATCAGTATTTTTTTGATCATATTGGTTTTGATATCGATATGGATTCGGTTGTTACAAAATCAACGCCGAACAATAACGTCGGCAAAGTTAAAAGTAGATAAGGCACGCGATGAACTCGAAATCAGGGTAAAAGAGCGTACTGCGGAACTGCTGGAAATAAACGAAAAATTAGAAAGCGAAATAGATGATCGTGTACTGTCCGAGAATAAACTTCGCGCCAGCGAAGCACGCTATAAACAACTTTTTGCGAACTCTGAGATTTCTATTTGGAATGAGGATTTTTCTGAAGTTCTCAGCGCCTTGGAACAACTCCGTATGGAAGGAGTGGAGGATCTTCGTGAATACCTGGTTGAGGATGAACAGGTGGCCTGGGATATGGCCGGTAAAGTAAGGGTTGTAGGAATAAATCAGGCCACGTTGACCCTCTTTGGCGCCAAATCTGAAAAGGATTTTTTCTTTCAAATCGATAAAACCTTTGGCCTTAACGCTATCGATATTTTTAGGGAGCAGCTTCACGCAATCTGGGACAAGCAACCTATATTTCGTTCAGAGGCGAGATATAAAACTCTCGATGGTAAAGACATAACCTGCATAATTTCACTACCTGTACCACAATCCAAAGAGAATTCTCGTAACGTACCAGTAAGCATCATAGATATCACCGAGCGTAAGAAGATCGAAGAAGAATTACTCACACAAAGTCAAATAATTACCAATATGGAAGAAGGCGCCTATTTGATTCGAGTGAGTGATGCTACTATCGTCTATACCAATGCAGCACTTGATACAATGTTTGGTTATGAATCTGGTGAGATGCTTGGACAGCATGTTTCTATAGTGAATGCTCCGACAGACAATAGTCCAAAAGAAACAGCCGATATAATCATAAATGCACTTAGTAATAGCGGTGTATGGCGAGGGGAAGTTCGCAATATTAAAAAGGACGGGACCCCCTTTTGGTGTTCGGCGACTGTATCTACCTTTGATCACCCGATATATGGCACAGTTTGGGCTTCAGTGCATGCAGATATTTCTGAGCGTAAGGCTATCGATGAAAAGCTAAGTTATCAGGCTAGTCACGATGCTTTGACCGGACTCCCTAACCGCGCTGAATTTGAGCATCGAGCCACCAGGTTGATCTCGACGCTTTCAACCGAAGACTTGGAACACGCGATGTGTTTCCTCGATCTTGACCAGTTTAAAGTAATCAACGATTCCTGTGGACATCCTGCCGGCGATGAGCTTCTTAGACAATTGGGGAGGTTGCTTCAAAAAGTTATAAGAAAGCGAGATACTTTCGCTCGACTCGGAGGTGATGAATTTGGTGTATTGATGGAGCACTGTTCCCTGGAGCAGGCTAACCGCGTAGCTGAAAATATTTTGAAAGCTATCGCTGACTACCAATTCGCATGGGATTCCAAAGTGTTCCGTATAGGGGTCAGCATAGGCCTTGTGGCTGTTACCAAAACGACCGGTGATTTCACTAATTTATTTAAACAAGCAGATGCTGCCTGCTATCTTGCAAAAGACCTCGGTAGAAATCGCATATATATCTATCATCCCGATGATGCCGAGCTAGCGGTAAGGCATGGTGAAATGCAATGGGTAGAACGAATAAATAATGCTTTAGATAATAATCAATTTTGTCTTCACGCTCAGCCCATCCTCTCACTGGAAAGCAATAGCCGCAGGCATTTTGAAATTCTGATTAGAATGCTGGAAGGGGAGGGAGAAATTGTGCCACCAGGCGCTTTTTTACCCGCCGCTGAGCGTTACAATCTGATTGGAAAGATTGACGCTTGGGTATTGAATAATGTTTGTTCGATGTTTGGTGAGCACCTCGATTTTTTTAATAAAATGGATTTCGTATCGATCAATCTTTCGGGCCCGTCGCTAACGGATCACAAATTTCTCGAAACTATATTACGGACTTTTAGAAACTCCAAAATACCACCGAACAAAATCTGTTTTGAGGTTACTGAAACCGTGGCCGTGTCCAATATGGACTCGGCGAGAGAGTTTATTCAAACGCTAAAAAAGGAAGGGTTTCGATTTGCGTTAGACGATTTCGGAAGTGGAATATCATCCTTTGGATATTTGAAAAACCTACCGGTCGATTATCTTAAGATTGATGGAGTATTTGTTAAAGACATCGTCGAGGACCCGATAGATTATGCGATGGTTAAGTCAATCAATGAAGTGGGGCATCTAATGGGCATGAAAACCATTGCAGAATTTGTCGAGAATGATGAAGTTAAGGGTATGCTCAAGGCAATCGGTGTTGATTATGGCCAAGGTTATGGATTGGGTAAACCAGAATCGATACTAGATTTGATAGTCGAGTCAGAAAATATTAATGTGCCCAAATGACGGCTTCGGGCATTCAGCGTTATTGCCGCCTGACTCCAGGAATGACTGCTTCAACCAAATCTCAATACAGTCCTTCGCACCCAACGCTTCTGACGCCCCCATAGAAACCATGGAATTCCCAGCGTCGGGTGTCGGGGTAGATCGTCAGGTCGGGCGACGACCCCCCGGGCAATTCGGTATTATATTCGAGCCACTAAGGCGAGGTAGGTTCGAGATAGGTTCGGTTCTGGGCACCAAGAAAAATTGACATCCAGAAAACCCTCAGTAATCTTCAACTTAGCAGCCCATAAGCAAAGACTCACCGGTACTGAAAATCCCCGTGTCGGTGGTTCGATTCCGAACCTGGGCACCATTTAAATCAATAGCTTACAATCAATTAACATACTCCCTCGAATGGGTTATGTGTAATTATGGTGTAATTGGGTCAGAATTAGTGCGACTTAACGACCTGAAATTTGTCCTCTAACCTTGAGCTAATTCCTCGCTTTTCTCCATCAATTGTGGAAATCTATCGCGACCAATAATAAGGGAACAGTGATGTTCGAACAGACCTTCAAAAATATCGATGACGTTCTCTGGAAAGAGGCAGGCTGC
>CAZYYM010000003.1:0-19490 GCA_964651385.1 uncultured Gammaproteobacteria bacterium
ACACATATGAACATGATCCCTCATCAAATGGCCCTCCTCAATTGCAATACCTTGCACCGTAGGCACGGGCAAAATCAGCATCTACGCTAATCGCCTGCCTAAAGAATTCAGCTGCCTCGATCCTTCCTTCTTTGGTGCGGCGAGCTGAAGAAATTTGACCTTGCAGGAACAGGTCGTAGGCCTCGAAACTTTTAGTCGCACTGTTTGTAAGCTGTCGTTGCTCGTCACCGGTGAGCTGAATCGAAAGGATCGAAACTATTCTCTCCGTGATTTCATCTTGCACAGCGAATACATCGATCAGTTCGCGATCATATCTCTCAGCCCACAATTGATGGCCATTGTTCGTGTCGATAAGTTGAGCAGTGATGCGGATTTGAGTACCCGCCTTTCGAACGCTTCCCTCCAATAAATATTTAACACCAAGCTCCTTGCCTATATCCTGAACCTTTGTCGAAGTGTTTCTATAGGTGAAAGACGAATTTCGCGAAATCACATTGAGCTTACTCAGTTGTGACAAGTCAGTAATAATGTCTTCCGAGATTCCATCACTGAAATAAATCTGGCTGGGATCATCGCTCAAATTCAAAAAAGGTAATACAGCAACTGATGGTTTATCGGTTAGCGAAAACGCCATTCGTCCCGGCGAAGCGGGTTTCTCTCGAATTTGCCAGGGATCAAACCAATAGGCAACAGCCACTGAAACTGCCAGCGTCAAAATGCTTGCTGCCACTACTATCCGAGGCGAGCGAATTGTTCTAGTGAATCGATTGTTTTGATCCGGATAAGGTATCGATGCACCTCGTCTAAGACTGACTCGGTAAACCCGAACCGGGTAGTCGAAACCCTTCAGGCATTGCTCACCGATGTCTTCAAGATCAAAAGGTAAACGTTTTGAGAGTGCCTCGTGAATAGCACCAGTGATACACAACCCGCCAGAATCAGCCAACTGTTCGATCCGCTGAGCCAGCACAATACCAGCTCCAGTGGCTGTATTATTGGCAATAATCACCTCGCCCATGGCGATACCGACTCTAATCTCCGGTTTCAAATCATCTTCAATAGTTGAAATTATGCCACTATGGCTAGTTTGAAACGACAGTGCTGCGGACACCGCCCTGGAAGGCCGCTTGAACTCGGTCCGAATACTGATTTATTGTATTGCTAAAGCGATTAAAAGCGTCTTGAATCCGTTCGTGAGCGAGATGTTCATCTATTAAAAGCGGCATTATTGTCTGTCATATTTTAGTTCCTCCTGATTAGCCACAATTAAATCACCTCTCTCTCGGTCAAGTGCTTCAGCGGCACCATACGCTTGTGTAAAACACCGAGCACAACCATTCGTTGCTCATGTACCATGTAATAAATAACATGACTGGCATGGGGAAAACTCAATACGCCCTTCTCGACCTCCTGCCTGACCCTGCCAAGGGTAGGAGTTTCAGCAAGCAGGCAAATGGTTTGTCGAAGATCCGATAGATACTTTTTTGACTGCGCAACACCCCATTGCTTTAAAGTAAATCTCCGAATTTCAATCAGATCAGACTGAGCATCTGGGGTTAAGTGATAATTTGACACTAGTCGAATTGGCCAGCCTCTAGTGCATCATAAAAGGTATCGCCGTCGACAGTATTGCCTGCTTCGATATCGGTTCTGGCCTGAGCGGCTCTCGATTGTAACAATCGCAGCTTAAGTGTCTCGATGCTTTCGTACTCGTCCATGGAGATAACAACGGCAACCGGTTTCCCGTTTTTGTTAATCTGAATTGGGGCACGCTGCGCTTTTAGCAACATATCGCCAAATTGCGTTTTGGCATCATTAGCGGAAAGTGCGTCCATCGCATACTACCTCAATATTGTCGAACGATTTGATCATTATAAGCGAATCGATCGCTAACTATCAAAATAATTTCATTAAAACGACTGAAATACTACATTATTGAGGTTCAACAAATCGTACAAATTGCACCATACTGCTTTAGCTTCTCGATCATTTTTTGATGGGGAACAAGGATATGACCAGTCTCAAATTGGGAGATATCCAGATAGATCGCATCGTCGAAATGACTCTGCCGTTTGAAACGCTTGCGAATTTTTTTCCTGATTCCCATCAAGACCAAATAGACTGGTGCAAGCAGTTTTTTAAACCCTGGGCTCTATGTCCACAAACTGGAAAAATTATTCTGGTAGTGCAATCTTAAGGTCATTCACCCGGACACGTAGCCGTTGATATGTGTTCTGCTGAGAAAGAGGCTGTCATGTGCGGAGATTTAATACATAGCCCGATCAATGTGCTTTTCCCGAATGGAATGCCTCATCAGACGATAACCCGGCACAAGCGGCTAAAACTCGGCGAAAGTTTCTGGCTGATAGTTGTGATAGAGAACGTTTGGTGATGACAGCACACTTTCCCGAGCCTTCGACTGGGTTTATTGTAGAGGCAGGTGATGCCTTTCGGTTTATTCCATCTGATTAGAGTTTTTGCCTGGTTTGACGATTTATCTGATAGTTATAACTTAGCTGCAAACGCCGTTACTTCATCAATTTCAGAACTAAACTGCATCGCCGGTAAACTATCAATCATCGCCTTGCCATAAGATTTGCTATTCAGACGATTATCGCATAAAACAACAATACCCCGATCATTGACATCACGAATCAACCGGCCAACGCCCTGTCGTAAACTGATAGTTGTTTCGGGAATCTGTACATCCATAAACGCATTACCGCCCTGGCTATTGACTAGTTGAAGTCTTTTTTTGTAGACCGGGTCCTGCGGCGATTTAAAAGGTAGTTTGTCGATGATGACACAGCGTAATTGATCGCCTTTAACGTCAACACCCTCCCAGAAACTGCTGGTGCCTAACAGAACGCCCCTACTGGATTTCATATATTGGTGTAGCAATTCACTGCGTTGATATTCACCCTGTATAAATAACGGGTTATCAATCTTGCTGTGTAGATACTCCGCCGTCCAACTCAGCATTCGGTAACTGGTGAAGAGGATAAAACAATAGCCATCGGTTGCTTTGATCAGCTCGCAACATCGTTGGCCAAACAGCCTGGCATAGTCCCGATCCGATGGATCGGGTAAATCATCAGGCACAAAAAGCATGGCCTGAGTCGGGTAATCAAAAGGGCTATCGAAACTACTTGCTTCTATACCACCCAACCCCATTCTATCGCTATAGTATTTAAACGATTGTTGAGAGCTTAAGGTCGCGGAAGTAAAAAAAACCGATTCGAAAGACGACTGGTCAAGTTGTTGTCGAAACTGATCACCCACTTCTAATGGAGATAACATGAGTCTGAAACTCCGCTCATTCCATTCATACCAGTTAACCTGAGAATCGTCGGGGCTAAGAAACTGAACCAAAGATTGCTCAGAAGATTCTAACCGACGAAAGCAGCTAGCGAGGTCTTTACCTCTGCTAACTAGTGGTTCCAGACTTTCACGTAACCCTTCAAAAGCGCTCTGTAAAATCTCTACCGCCTGTTTTATCTGCGGTGCAAATTGAATTCGCGACCAATCTGACTTTTGCGGAAACTGTCCTAATACCAGGCGAAAGTCTGCAGCTGATTTTAGTAGCCGATCTGCAGGTATCTGCAATTGTTTAGAATCTGCAGCCTCAGATAATTCAGCATCAATCATGTCTCGGCACAAGTATTCTAATTGACGCATACTGAATTGATCGCCGTAAAAGTGACTGGCGACATCGGGTAACTGATGGGCTTCGTCAAAAATCAAGACATCGGCTTCGGGTAAAATCTCTCCAAAACCTTCCTGTTTTAAGTTTAGATCAGAAAAATACAGGTGATGATTGATAACGACTATGTCGGAATCTAATGCCTTTTTACGAGCTTTGGAGACGAAGCAGTTATCAAATTCGGGGCAATCACTGCCCAAACAATTGTCTGCGTTAGACGTCGCATAAAACCACAAGCGATCATTTTCTGGTACCGCCGAAAATTCGCTGATATCACCTGTGACCGTTTGCAGGGACCATTCAGACAACGCTGCAAAAAGCGATGCCATTTCGCGTTTTTGAAACTGCTTTTGATGTTTGTGCAGATTGATACGGTGCGGACAGCAGTAGTTACTTCTACCTTTAAGCAATGCTGTCTTTCTGGCATTGACAATAGTTTTTCGGATTAACGGAATATCTTTGAAGTACAGTTGATCCTGTAAATTCTTCGTACCGGTCGAAATAACTACTTTCTTATCACTTAAAAATACAGGAACAAGGTAGGCAAATGATTTGCCTATTCCAGTGCTGGCTTCAATGATATGGTTCTGTTTCTTTTCTATGCAATCGCTAATTAGCTCCGCCATATGCAGTTGACTATCACGTGCGCAAAAATCGGCAATCTGCTCGCGGATAATGCCATCAACACCGAGTACCGCTTTGACATCCAGATCACTGGCTAACTTAGTCATGTTTGGTTATCTGTTCGCGCACTGCTGTCTGAGTTTTTGATTTGCACTTTCCAGGTCATCAACCGGATTGCTATAGCTTAGCGAACGTTCAAGCATAGCCAGGCATTTTTCATAATTTTTTTCCTGCCAGTAACTTAGCGCCAGATAATGCCAACTTACGGCATCTCGAGGCTTAATTTTGATAGCGCGTTGAAGAAATTCAATTGACGCTCTGCTGTTATCAGCCGCAAGGGCATTGATTGCCTTGCGTTGTAGTTCGGCCACCGGTCCCGTTACCGATTGGCTACTAACCGGTTGCAGCTGGTATCGATTACCTGGACGGGATGATAGCGCGCAGGAACTAACGAGCAGAACTAAAATCATCCAGCCCGCATACATGAGTTTCGCATTATGTCCTGTCATTTTATGGCTCACAGCTGGATTGTTTTCCAGGAATTTGATCTTTTCTAAAGGGTAACAGAACGCTATCGCGGCAATCGTTTCTCGACAGCATCCCATTGAAACGATTGACATGCCGCCAGACTAGATGGTCATCGTAGGTGAGTTTGAATGAATCGAAACCTTTTGCAGCCATTATATCCGCCCAGACGCGTAACGCACCTGATGAACCGGTTAAATTAGTTGGTTTGTTATCGTCCCGACCCAACCAGACAACGGTTAACAGACGGTCAGTAAAACCACTAAACCATGAATCTCGGGTGTCGTTTGTAGTCCCTGTTTTACCAGCCAATGTTTTCTCGCCGAAACGTTGCTTTAAATATTCAGCGGTACCCTCTTCTGCTACTCCTATCAGTGCGCGCTGCACCTGCATCATCGTCGATTGGTCAAATAATTTCAAAGAATCGATCGGTTTACTGGTTAAAACCCGATTTTTAGAGTCGGTCACCCGTCGAATGCTGGTCAAAGGTGTAAAATAGCCGTTGTTGGCAAGCACTTGATACATTTGTGCGACTTCAAATGCCGACATCGCAGTCGTACCTAACAATAACGAAGGATAAATAATATCGTGTTTTAGCAGGTGAATTTTTTCCAGATTTCTGGATAAACGCTCTAATCCGCCATTCACCCCAAGATTTACGAATGGCAGGTTATAGGATTTGACGAAGGCCTGATACAAAGTCATCCGACCGTGTACTTTCCGGTCGTAATTACGAGGTTCCCAGATATTGCCGTCCGATTGCTTAATCCGGACAGGTTTGTCGTCAACCAGTGTTGCCAGCGAGATCTGGCCAGATTCGAGCAGGCTGTACAACAATAAGGGCTTAACCAATGATCCAATAGGACGCTGCGCTAATACAGCGCGGTTGAAACCGGGAAAGTCGGCATTTCGACCGCTGACGAGCGCTTGTATATCGCCATTAAGATAGTCTGCCATAATCACCGCTGCCTGCAGTTCATCCTGCCCAAACCGCTGCAAGCCGTGCTCGAGACCCTGTTCCAGTTGACGTTGAACGAGCGGGTCAAATGGTGTAAATATTCGCAGACCTCTGGCAGAGAGCTCCGCCGATGAATAACTGGATTTAAGTTGGCGTTTAACCAGGTCGAGATAAGCTGGAAAAGGGTTAACGGCCGGAAGCCGATTCACTGTACCAAGCGGCCTCCGGATGAAATCGTCATAACTGGCCTCGCCTATGATGCCGTGATCGCGCATGATACGTAGTATCAGGTCACGCCGCTGCCTGCTCTCTGTTGGGTGATTAATCGGGTTATAGCGAGTTGGTCCTTTCACCATGCCTACCAGCATGGCCAATTTATCGGTGCTAAGATGGCCAACCGTTTGTTTGAACAGCATGCGGCTCGCTTGCGCAAAACCATGAACCGATATATTATTTTGCTGAAGCAAAAAAACTTCATTAATATATGCGGTTAATATTGTTTTCTTGCTGAAGCGTATTTCCAGCAACAATGCCATAAAGGCTTCATTTATTTTTCGGATCAATGAGCGTTCCGGTGTCAGGAACAGGTTTTTAGCGAGTTGTTGTGTCAGCGTACTGCCACCCTGGACAGTTTTCCCTGCTTTCACATTAGCCAGAAATGCACGCCCTATGGAGAATGGATTTACGCCGAAGTGCTCATAAAACTGGCGATCTTCCACTGCAATCAGAATATCGATTAATTTCTGAGGTATTTCAGAAGCCGTCAATAAACTGCGATCTTCACCATTGCCCGGGTGATAACTGCCGATAATGACGGGTGGCAGACGTAGTAATTCGAGAGTGCTTTGGTTATCCAGATTGATAATACGCTGAATGCGATGGGCAGAAAAATCAATACGGACATGGTGTGCCGGTTCAATCTGTTCACTGAATTCAAATTCACGGCTATGTAATTCGAGGCCACTTCCCTGAATTCGATACTGTCCTGCCAGTGGTGTTGTAGCTACCGACTGATAGGTTGAAAGGCCGAGCTCATAAATTAATGAATCGCGATCAATCCGATATCCCTTGAATAGCTCTAGTGGACGCGCATAGACACGGGAAGGTATGGCCCAGGCACCCTCGTCAAACCTATCACTGACCATGTAATTTAGATAGGATATATACGCTGCAAATACGACCAGCAGAGAAATGCCAAGCCACATCAACAGGCGGCGAACTTCTGTAATAGCGATCGACGTCTGTTGTTTTGATTTTGACCGGGCTTTAGATCTCGACTTCTTTCTAGCCATTACGAATAGGCTTGCTTACTTAACGCAGCCCGACGCATTTGTATGAATTGAGTTCTCTGCCACTTAAGAATCGTTTGCAATTTCCCGTTTTTCCCGAACCGCCTCAGCAAGGTCTCTCAGCAGCTTTTCGGAAGCTTCCCAACCAATACAGGCATCGGTAATGCTTTGGCCAAATGTGAGTTCAGTACCGTCTATGTAGTCCTGCCGACCTTCTACCAAATGGCTTTCAATCATCACGCCAAAGATATTGCCCTGACCGGTTTTTAACTGGTGCACAATATCCTGACAAACATCCACCTGCTTTTCGAACTTCTTTGAGCTATTGGCATGACTACAATCGACCATAATCTTAGAGTTAAAGCCACTTGCACCGAGTTTTTCGGCAGCTTCGTTAACGCTTTCGCGGTCATAGTTCGGTCGGCTACCACCCCTCAGAATAACATGTGAATAGGGATTGCCGGTGGTAACGAATATGGCGGAATGCCCTTTCAATGTTAGCGACATAAAATTATGCGAGTTTTTCGCGGCACCAATGGCATCTATGGCAATTTGAATGCGTCCATCGGTGCCATTTTTAAATCCGACAGGACAGGAAAGCCCCGAAGCAAGTTCTCTATGACCTTGACTTTCAGTGGTACGTGCGCCTATCGCTCCCCAGGATACCAGGTCAGATATATATTGCGGGCTGATCAGATCGAGGTACTCATGGCCGGCCGGGATCCCCATTTCCGAGAGGCTTAACAGTAGCGACCTGGCCATCCGAACGCCCTTGTTGATACGGAAACTGTTATCCAGGTCGGGGTCGTTAATTAATCCCTTCCAGCCGACTGTCGTCCGTGGCTTTTCAAAGTAAACCCGCATAACGATCAACAAGTCGTCTTTTAGCACCGCCATCAATGACTTCAAGCGGTTGGCGTATTCGAGCGCAGCTTTAGTATCGTGGATAGAACAGGGGCCAATAATGACAACTAGACGATCATCCTTGCCATCTAGCACATCGTATATGCCCTGTCTCGCATCGTGCACCACCCCGGCCGCATACTCGCTGATAGGAAGATCCATCATCAATTCTTCGGGAGCCAAAATTTCTTTGACATCCTTGATTCGGACATCTTTGGTTTCATACATTGTCATTATTACGGTCTGCCTTGCAGAAATGATGCATTAAAAAGAAAAGCTGGCTATTTTTGACCATTAACTGCTTAAATTCCAGAACTAAATCGTTGCAGTAATGCCTGTGTTTCGGTTGCTTCGAGTCTCGGTCCAAACCGAGTGACAATTTTTGACGAGGCCAGGGACGCCAGATCGCCAGCCTGTTGATAATTCATGCCTTTGCTGAGTGCATACATAAAGGACCCGGCGAACATATCCCCTGCACCCAGCGTATCGATTGCATCCACCGAATGAGGGGCAATTTCGAGTAGTTCCTCACCATCATATACGATAGCGCCCTGCCTACCCCGTGTAATTGCGAATGTTTTCGACAAATTCTTGAGCAAAGTTATAGTCTCGTTCAATTTTTTGCTTTGCGCCAGCTCATTGGCTTCATCTTCATTGGCAAAAAGTAAATCAACACCGTTACCGATCATTGCTTCCAGGCCATCCCGAAAATAAAGAACCATATTGGGATCGGAGAGTGTAAGTGCTGTTTTTACCTTTCGCTCGTCGGCGATCTGGCGCACTCTTATAGCGGCATCGCGAGTACAATCCGCCGTTACCAGATAACCTTCCATATAAGCATACTCGGACTGTGCAATGGCATCTAGATCGATATCGCTATGATCCAGCTCTGCACTTACACCGAGAAAAGTGTTCATGCTACGGTCGGCATCGGGAGTCACGAATACAAGGCATTTACCGGTAACGCCGTCCGGCGCCCGATTGATATCGAACTTTGTATAAACCCCCGATTTTTTCAGATCATCGGCAAAAAACTGCCCGGTCAGGTCACTGGCTACCCGGCAGTCAAAATGTGCTTTACCACCCATCTGTGCAAGTGCGATAACCGAATTTGCCGCCGAACCACCGCAGGCCATGCTTTCGTGTGAATCACCCAATTGGCGCATCAAATTTTGCTGGCGGGTTTCATCAATGAGGGTCATCAGACCCTTTTCAATACCGAGCTCATTAAGCCGAGATTCGTCACTGTGGTATTCAATATCAACCAGCGCATTGCCGATTGCATAAACATCATATTTCTTCATTATCAATCACTATATTAATAATATTCAAACAGTTAATCCTATAACTTAATCTAAATTATAGTATAATTTAATAATCTTTTGATTCGACTGTAAAACTAAAACTATTTCGTAAAAGTCGGCTGATTTTACTTTGCAAAACGCATGAAAGCAGCTATAACATACTTGTGTAGAACGGACAAGCGGGGGTAAATATGACATACAGAATAGAAACCACCGACCCCATTACCGGTAAAACGCTGGATCAGTTAATGGATATGCCTTATGTTGTCGAAAATATCGATGACGATAGTCTGGTCATATACTTCGAATCGGAGCAAAATCGGGATGTATATCTAGAAGACCCGACCGAGCATAAGCTCGCTCACTACTAGTTTGCTACCCAGGCACTGAAACCAGGTGCAACTTATCACAAAGGCTGCGTTAATCGCAGTCTTTTTTTTGCCGTAATATGAACTACTGATTTTTATTTATAGCCAGGGCTAATTGAATTTATAAATAAAATTAACTTCCTTTATCTAATTCCCTTGTTAATATGAGCGTTCGAGAGTCATCTCGCAAACTCATTTTAACCCTATTCCACTGGAGGCAACATGTCCTTAAAAGGATCTAAAACTGAACAAAACTTAAAAGACGCATTCGCCGGTGAATCTCAGGCTAATCGTCGTTATTTATATTTTGCCGCCAAAGCAGATGTCGAAGGCTTTAATGATGTATCTGCCGTATTTCGCTCAACTGCAGAAGGTGAAACCGGTCATGCACACGGCCATCTTGAGTATCTCGAGGAAGTCGGTGATCCGGCAACTGGATTGCCTATTGGTAATACTGAAGATAATCTGAAGGCTTCAATTGCAGGTGAAACCCACGAATATACTGATATGTATCCCGGTATGGCGAAATCGGCTCGGGAAGAAAGTTTTGACGAAATCGCCGACTGGTTCGAAACACTGGCCAAAGCTGAGCGTTCGCACGCCAACCGCTTTCAGAAAGCGCTGGATAATCTCGACGCTTAGTTTGTTTCACCGCCGTTCTACAAGGCTGCAGAAACCTTCTGCAGCCTTTTGTATCGAATAGACCTAGACACCCTTATGTCATCTGCACCGCGTGAAGGCAGTCTGCTTGCTCCGACTCGCCACCCTTTAGGCCAGGATCATCCTGATTTCTATAATGAAACGGCCGTATTCGGAGAGTTAGAGCGGGTCTTTGAAATCTGCCATGGATGTCGTCGTTGTGTTAGTTTATGCAATGCTTTTCCGACTCTGTTTGACCTGGTCGACGAGTCCAGTACCATGGAAGTTGACGGTGTCGATCATAGCGAATACTGGAGCGTCGTTGACCATTGTTACCTATGCGATCTGTGTTATCTGACTAAGTGCCCGTATGTTCCACCCCACGAGTGGAATGTCGATTTTCCGCATTTGATGCTACGCGCCAAAGCACTGGGTTTTAAAAACGGGCGTAGCAAACTACGGGATAGACTCATTTCATCTACCGACAGGCTCGGAAATTTTGCCAGCATTCCCATCGTCAGTCAGGTGGTAAATGCGGTCAACAAGAATGAACATACCCGGGCACTACTGGAAACGGCACTCGGTGTAGATGCAGATGCTAGACTACCTGAATACCACAGTCGAACCTTAAGTCAGCGTGGCCGTAGCCATCGTCCCGAGCCGAAAAAAGCAGTAAGTTGCAAGAAAACCAAAGGTAAGGTGGCTATTTTTGGTACCTGTTACGGTGAATACAACGAACCACATCTGGGCGAGGATTTGATCGCTGTATTTGAACACAATGATATGCCAGTTTTGGTTATCCCTGATACGGTTTGTTGTGGTATGCCAAAACTGGAACTCGGTGATCTGGGCTCGGTAGGAAACTTGAAGAATCAAAATATGCCAGTAATGCAACGCATCGTTGATGATGGCTGGGATATCATATCGCCGGTGCCATCCTGTACACTACAATTTAAACAGGAACTACCTTTAATCTACCCGGACGATGAATGCGTTGTGCGCGTGCAGCAGGCTTTTTTTGATCCATTCGAGTATTTGATGCACCGCCATAAAGCCGGTTTGTTGAAAACCGAGTTCAAGCGTTCAATCGGTAAAATTAGTTATCACGTCGCCTGTCATCAACGCGTTCAGCGAATCGGTTTGAAAACCCGTGATATTTTATCGCTGATACCTGACACCGAAATCGATACCATCGAGCGCTGCTCCGGCCACGACGGTACTTACGCGATAAAACAGGAATTTCATCTAACTGCGATGAAAATAGCTAAACCGGTGGTCAATCGGATAAAAAAATTCGACCCTGATGTCTATACAAGCGATTGTCCGATGGCGGGTCACCACCTGTCTGAGGGACTATCTGATGGCAGTGTAACCAGACATCCAATCAGCCTGCTAAGACAAGCCTATGGGATTTAAGATGAATCAGACAAATCAAATTATGCGCGGCGATTTAATGAGCCTGGAGCAATACGCGGAAAAGAGACCGGAATTTCGCCAGCAGGTACTAGCTCACAAGAAATATCGGCAAATTATGCTCGGTCCAAATGCTACCTTATATTTTGAAGACCGACTGACCCTGCTCTATCAAATTCAGGAAATGTTGCGGATAGAAAAAATATTTGAAGCAGAAGGTATTAATGAAGAGCTCCAGGCCTACAATCCCATGGTGCCGAGTGGTCGCAATTTCAAAGCAACCTTCATGATCGAGTTTACCGATCCGCAACAGCGCGCAGTGCAACTCCAGAAAATGGCCGGAATTGAGGACCTTGTATGGATGCAAATTGGTGAATTTGACAGAGTCTGGGCGATTGCCGACGAGGACTTGGAACGCTCAACCGATTCAAAAACCTCGGCCGTGCATTTCATGCGATTTGAAATAAGCGATGAAGTGGCCATGGAATTAAAGAAAGGGGCTGACTGGCAAATGGGTGTTCAACACCCAGTTTATACATATGAATTAACGATTACAGGCCCGACAAAAGATAACCTGATTAAGGATCTTGCTTAAATTCTTAATGGTCTGACCAAACAGCGAATTCATTGCTATTCGGATCGGAGAAATGAAAACGTCTGCCACCCGGGAATTCAAAAACAGGCTTAGTTACAAAACCACCGGCTTTTACGATTTTAGCCTGCGTTTCCTCGAGTTGCTTGCTATAAAAAACGATCAAGGCACTTCCTTGTTTTGTATTGCTCTCTAAATCAGCACGATAAAACCCTCCATCCAGCCCTTGACTGGAAAAAGCGGTGTAATCGGGCCCATAGTCAGTAAATTCCCAACCAAAAGCCCGTTCGAAAAAAGCTTTGCAAGCTTCCAGATCTCGAGCAGGAAATTCAACGTAATTGATTTTTTCGTGATCTAACATTGTCACCTCTGCTAACTAATTTCCTCGCCTTGTTTATACCAGTTAAGTTTATCGTGTAAATTAACCACCTCCCCGACAATTATCAATGTGGGTGCATGAACCTCATTGCTTTCCACAATATCCGGCAAGCTGTTTAAATTGCCAATCAGAACTCGCTGGACAGACGTAGTACCTTTCTCTATTAATGCAGCAGGTGTTGATTCGGCCCGACCATATGCCTTTAACGATTTGCAAATATGGCTGACATTGTCCAAGCCCATATAAAAGACGACAGTTTGACTGGCATGACTGAGCATTTCCCAGTTCAGTTCGTCGGTATTGTTTTTTCTGTGTCCGGTAACAAAAATACAGGCCTGTGAATAATCGCGATGTGTCAGTGGGATTCCGGCATAGCTAGCACAACCTGATGCAGCAGTTATACCCGGTACTACTTGAAAATCGATATTTTCGTCGATGAGCTCGCTAATTTCCTCACCGCCTCTACCGAAAATAAATGGATCACCACCTTTTAATCGCAATACACTTTTACCTTCTTTGGCGAGCCGTATGAGTAACTGATTGATGTTTTCCTGAGAGAGGCTGTGATTTGCGCTGGCCTTCCCCGCGTAAATTTTTTCGGCATCGCGACGGACTAACTCAAGTATCGGTTTCGATACGAGTCTATCATAGACGACCACATCGCATTTTTGCATTAATCTTAAAGCTTTGAATGTTAGCAGGTCAGGGTCTCCAGGGCCCGCACCAACCAGGTAAACTTCGCCATGATACCCCGGGTTTGAACTTGCCTCTGAGATGAGCTTTACAAGCAAATTTTCAGCTTCTTCACGAGATCCGGAAAATGCATATTCCGCTACTGGGCCTTCGAGTACAGATTCCCAAAATCGCCGACGTTCTTCGAGATTTGGAAAAGCCTGTTTTACCGACATACGATATCTGCCAAATAACCGGACTAAATCTCCATAGGCTGAAGGAATATAGCCTTCGAGTTTTGTACGAATATGCCTGGCAATGACCGGGGACGCACCACCAGTAGAAATCGCAATTTGAAGCGGATCACGGTCGATCATAGAAGGGGTAATGAAACTGCATAAGTCCGGATTATCAACCACGTTTACCGGGATTTGTTTTGACTGGGCAAGGCTTGAAATTCTCTTATTTAATTCCCTATCATCAGTCGCTGCAATCACCAGAACAACCTGTTCAAGGTCAAGGTCTACAAAATCCCGGGGTTCACATTGAAACGAATGCCATTGCTGCATTTCGACAACCGCATGACCAATATTTCTCGCGACAACTTTAATCGAGGCATCCGCCTTTAATAGTAATTCGATTTTTCTCGCAGCAATATTTCCTGCACCGACCACCAGGCAAGGTTTATTTCTTATATCAAGGAATATTGGGAAAAAGTTCATAACAGTCGAATGGTAGAAATGGCTTGTCTTGACGAATGGAGGTAATTTTTGATAGAAGATTCATAACCTGAATTGATATTAAAATCCGGCACGTTGGTACCACATTCTGGATTTTTCATGATCGACCTCAACGCCATTACCCTGTTCATAGATCATCGCCAATGTAGTCTGCGAACCAGCCAGACCCTGTTCGGCAGCGAGGCTAAACCAGTGTACGGCCTGCTCCATATTTTTGCCAACACAGTCACCTTCCATATACATGAATCCCAGTCCATGTTGCGCTACTGCGTGGCCCTGCTCTGCCGCGGTTTTCATCCATTTATAAGCCTGAAATTCGTTTTTAACCATGCCAAGACCATTTTGCAACATGATGGAGACCCGATGTTGGGCATCGGCGTTTCCCTGCTCGGCAAACGGCAGTAAAAAATGCATCGCTCGAGTAAATTCTTTCGACTCGAAGGCCATCATGCCACTGTTAAAATTCACATCCGCTTCGGTTGTCATAATATTCACTTTGGGAATGGGCCAGTAATTTTAGCATTTCAGTCTATCTAGCAAATACCTCCGTTGGAGAGTAATAGTTTAAATGACGTCAGCTCACCCCAATAGGGATATTCCCAATATCATACTGATTAAATAGTCTAGTGGCCTCAATATTATTAATTCAATCAAAGGCCTGAACGAGGTTCTAATTATGGATCAATTATACCGGGATGCCACCACTGAAATGGAAAATCTGGGAGTCAACGACGAATATATTATCGGTTGGCAAGGTGGTTATCTTGGCCACCCAGTGCGCGAAGAACAGGCACTCAACGAAGCTTATGGCTCGGGTCGCGAAGACGGCCAGAATAAGGTAACTGACAATTTCAGAAACTGGGTGAGTTAGTCAGTATTTTCCTGGCCGTCCCTCCCTGGGAGTATCGAAAAAATCGGTTTTTAGTGATCAACAATTAAATTGCCGTTACTGAGCAGACTATCGAGTATTTGCTGATCAGTCAACGTGCCTCCCATCGTCAAATCAATGCCACTGAGCACAATTTGCTGGCTACTTTCGAAATTTCCAGAACCACCATCTGTATCTATATAAATGGTTGTATTGCCGGTAACATTGTCGTAATTGAAATTCAGATTGTTATCCAGTGAGTCTGAGTTTTCGTTTTGTAGCATATCAGATAGATCGAGTATGTCGCCGCCGGAACCGACGGTGAAGTCGCTAATAGTATCTATAGCCGGTGCAACTGTTTTGCCCTCGTCACCTGCTTCGAGCGCGAAGATATCAATGCCGCCTCCGCCGATCAGGCTGTCGTTGCCGCCGCCACCAATCAACAGATCGTTACCGGCACCACCCTGGAGGTTATCGGAACCCCCAGCACCCATTAGCACGTCATCACCTGCATTGGCGATTAAAATGTCGTCTGTATTGCCACCGATGAGTATTTCATCATTATCTCCACCGGTAATGGTATTGCCACTGACTGCAGATACTTCCACCGATGCACTATCCAACACGCCGGCACCGTTATCAAGCGTATAGTCAAAACCGCCCATAACCGCAGTACTATAGTCTGCATTACTCGCATCAATGGTCATATTTAAATTGTAATTACCCGCATTGCCTTCGCTTTGCGCTTGAATAACAATATAATAATTGTCGCTGTCAGTTGCGGTATAGCCACCCCAGGGGCCCCCGAAATTATTATTAACAGTCGTGATGAAATTGCCACTGGCGTCGTAAATATGGGCATTGACCCGGAGATCTGCACTATCGACATCCAGCCATATATTTTCACCCTGAGCCAGGGTAACCGCTATCCAGTCCTGATCTCCAGATCCGTAGATGTTGCCAGCGTATGCTGCGCTATAACCATCGACGTTGACCCCCCTCAAATTGCCATCATTGGAGCTAAATAACGAGCGATCAGTCATATCCGTGGCAGATTTGGCAGTATTATTTGCTGCGGTCGATTCGCCGCGGTGATCTATAGTAACTGCGGCGTTGAGCGATTCAAAATCAGACTCGGCAAGGAAAACAGCTCTACCATTCGGATCAAATGTAATTGTCTCGGTGCCGTTGATGCTGGCGTTCACAGCGTTCGAAGTGACGCTGACTGAAGCGTCATCAGTTTGTTTATCGTTGTGCAATAAGGTCGCACTACGAATATCGATGGCTGTACCATCACTGACATTGGTTAAAATTATATCATGATTGGCATCCGTCGAAGGTTCGTAGTTGATATCAAATTGAATATTGGCGCTATAACTATCGCCATCGTTGTCGATGACGATAACGGGAAAAAGCTCAGTCTGTCCAATTAAGGACTGACCGATATCCAGCGAATAGCTATATTCGCCCGTTGCCAGATCAACTTCCAGTACTCCGCCGAGTGCCGTGGTAACAGACAATGTATTGCTGGAACTGGTAGCTGGATCATAACTATAGACCGTACCATCGATAGTGATTTCCGATACATAGCCACCGTCGGCACCGATAACAAAACCGGCTGCACCGTTCTCGCCTAAAACATCCAACGAGCCTACCACAGTATTATTAGTGAGTGTTTCCAGTAAAGTTGCTGTCAGATCCGCCGGATCCGAAACCGAAATCGCAAAGTCGTCGTTACCATTCATCAAAGGATGGGCCACCTGTTGTAGTTCGACCAGACTGGCTGAACCGATTCCAATACCAAATGAGATATCAACATTTTCTTCCACAAAGGATTCCCAGGCAGCCTGGCCGTTTAAAGTGGTACCGGCATTGTTGGTGTAATTAACCGTGCTATCAACACCGTGGTTATGACTCGAAACACCATCGGATACAAAATAGATTAAAGACTGGTCAGCGGGAGGTGGTGCCGAGGTGCCAATCATCGCATTCAGTGCAGAATCAAAATAGGTGCCACCACCGGCTTGCAGGCTATTGAGAAAATCGAGTGCGCCGTTAACATCATCCGTATACCAACCTGAAACACTAGCTCCAGAGGCAAAGGAAATGAGTTGAACATTGATGTTACCCAGGTTATCGACACCATTGATCAACGCTTCAAGTGAATCGACTGCGATTTCTAGTCGAGTCTGTCCGCTAGACGTTGCAATATTCATACTGCCTGATACGTCGAGTAATATCGACACATTATAAGTTAATGGCTGGCCTGTCGACGACATGTTGTGAACTATATCTATACCACCGGGTGCATCATCGATAATCCCAATATTGAGGTTTGCACTGCTGGAATTACCGGTATTGGTATCAATCAGGCTGTATTGAAATAATTCTGAAGTATTTTCACCGGAGCTGGCGGTCGATAAGCTGTACTCGTAATCACCTGCACGAATGGAACCATTGTCGGTAGTGTACACGGTTAAGGTACCGTAACTACCGGTGATAGAAATCACGCCGGCCGCATCTGGAGTAACTGTTGCTCCCGCAAAAGTCACCTGATCAATGATGATCGAAGTACCAATACCGGTATCATTGTCGAGTAGATTTCCTGTCGTGGTTTCAAGATTAGTGGTTGACTGGGTTCCAGAGGCAAGGCCGGCTTCTGAGACACTGGTTGTATCATTAATGGCAGCACTAATATTGTCGTGAACCATAGTCAGCTTCGAGGTGGCAGTATCTCCATCGGCGTCTTCTAATACATAGTTGAAGATATCATCTGCCACGGGTGTTGGAATCAATTGGCTCGACGTGTAACTATAAGAACCATCCTTATTTATAGTCATAAAGCCATTCGTAGCTGCAATACTCAGATTACCAGATGCATCAAAGCCACTGTAAGTCGTCCCTGCATAAATCACTGAAACAAGCCTTCCCGGGCCGTCAGCACCGATATTATCGGCGCCATTACCATCTCCTCCAGCACCACTAATAACATTTCCAAAGACCGTACCACCGTAACCGACACTATCGCTATCGCCGACGCTCACCGGCACAGAATCGATCACATCTATATTAACTGTTGTCCAGTTAGATGATAGGCTGCCATCTCCGGCTAAATAAGCAAAACTGTCCACCAGAGAATTGTTAATGCTATGGTCCATGCTGGCTGGCGCAGTATAAGTAAAAGAGCCATCAGTGTTTACGACTACAGTGCCGCCAAGAGCGGTGGGAATTGAATTACTGCCATCCGCAATTGATGAACCTACGCCGCTATTATCTACAGCGATATGGGTTATCACCAACGCATCATTATCACCATCGGTGTCATTTGACAGTAAACCCGTAATTGAGCCTTTTGTGACGTTCCCGCCTTCTACTGTGCTGTAGCTATCGGCAACAGCAACCGGTGTATCCGCTTGCTCAACAACCGCAAGCGTGACTGTTGTCGGGTTCGAGGAAATCCCATCATAGTCTGATACCACATATTCAAAACTATCCGGACCGTTATAATTGGTATTGGGTGTATAAGTGACTTCGCCTGTAGACGAATTTAAAGATAATGCACCGTTTGAAGGTTGGGTAGAGATAACAACTGAGGTCGGATCAATTGAACCATCCGAGTCAGAGTCATTAGCCAGTACATTGATGATAGCGGTTGAATCTTCATTTAACGTGATAGATTCAGAGTTTGTTATTGGCAAATCACTGGATCCCGTGATCGTCACCGTGACTGTATTCGATGCCGAGCCATCCGCGCTGAACACCGTGAAGGTTTCCGTAAGGCTATCGGTCGCGCCCAGTTGCTGGATCGCCGCCTGGGTATTATCCGCCTCATAAATCCAGTTACCGTTAGCATCGATATTGAAGGTACCGTAAGTTCCTGCCATGTTGGTCTGCGGTTGAACGAAAGCTTCGCCAGAATCGGCGTCGGTAACTGTTATAGAACCACCGGTTGTTAACAAGGCTGCTGCATCTTCTGTTACTGATTGGCTATCGGCACTAACGGTAGCAGTATCATTGGTACCGTTGATGGTGATAGTCACGGTGTTGCTAGCCAATCCATCCTGACTCAACACAGTAAAGGTCTCGGTTAAACTATCAGTGGCCGTTAAAGACTGAATTGCAGCCTGGGTATTATCGGCTTCATAGGTCCACTCGCCTGCCGCGGTCACATCGAAGCTGCCGTAATTTCCGGCGGTGCCGGTCTGCGCGCTAAATGAGGCCGTATCGGTCGCATCCGCATCGCTCGCCGTGAGGCTACCGCTCGCGGCCAGGGTGCCGTCTTCGGCGACCGCGCCGCTGGCGCTGCCGCTAATCACCGGGGCGTCTTCGGTGCCCGTCACCGTCACCGTGACGGTCTGGGTCACGGATTCACCATCCGCCGTGGTCGCGGTCACATCGAAGCTTTCCGTGACCACCGCGCCGCCCGATATACTCTGTGCCGCGGCGTTGTCTAAGGTGTAGGTCCACTCGCCTGCCGCGGTCACATCGAAGCTGCCGTAATTTCCGGCGGTGC
>CAZYYM010000003.1:19590-40321 GCA_964651385.1 uncultured Gammaproteobacteria bacterium
CGCTCGCGGCCAGGGTGCCGTCTTCGGCGACCGCGCCGCTGGCGCTGCCGCTAATAGCACCAGGACTGGTACTAGTAGTCAAATTGACACTATGAATTGATGTCGTCGTCGCACTGTAGCTATTACCAGCTCCATCGCTGCCAGATACCGTCACTTCGAAACTGGTTTGAGCTGCGAGATCTGCACCTGCAACAGGAATATTAAACGTGTTTCCTGAAAGGACGGTACCAATATAATCTGTACCATTGATAGTGAACCGCACGACATCCCCCGGTGTGGCTTCTCCTCCAACCGAACCGGAAACATTAATGTTGCCACTCGCCTCGACCTGGTCAACTATGTCATCGGCGGTTATGGGATGAACACTAATGGTCGCAGTAGTCAGGACTGGTGCCTGTATTGTAGATGATGTGGGTTGACCGACATCAGACGCCTGGACCGACTCTACCCCCGATGTAATTATATTGTGGTCATTAAAATTCTTATCGCCCAGCCTGGAATTGCTCTGACTAAAGGGGGTTATTGCGGTTTCGACTTCGCCCTCTTGACCATCTCGGGTATAGACTGAAGCTGTATGCAAAGCACCCAGTCTATCCTGAGATGTTCCGGCAGCAGCAGCTTCAAGTTCGGCCAGATCGATACCATCAACGATTAATTGCTGGAGCTCGGCGAGTTGATCTGCTCGATCACCGGTATTGTTTTCGAAACTGGCGTAAACTGACTCGTCAAGAAAAACTTCAGCATTCTCACTAACCTGCAATTGCTGACCATTATAGAATTCGATCGATATATCGGTATCAATTTCGGTGGTTAGTAAGTCACCTTGATGAATTTTGTCTCCAATCGAAAGTACCTTGATAATACCTTCATTGTTTTTAACTTCTGCACTACCGGTAAGCTCTACAACGAAACCTATATTTTTTTCGGCCATGAACAATAAAATTCTATTTAGACTATGTGTATATAGTCCAAAATACCAATCGCGGTATCATACTAAAGTCGCAGGAAAAGGGTAAATGATGCCGATTTGAGAACTTCATCACACCATTTAAGGCATTCAAAACAATTACACAGATGTAACTGAATAAGCTTATTTGAGGTATAGGACTAGTGCGACCCGGTCTTTCAGTCCAAGCTTAACGAATATGTTGGTGAGATGGGTTTTTACGGTGCGCTCAGAAATCCTGAAACGGGCAGCGATATTCCGGTTAGACATGCCTTCTGAAACGGCCATGGCAACTTCTCTTTCCCGTTTGGTTAGCATTTGCAATAATGCATTGACGTCCTTAACTTTGATCGATTGTTGAGCGAGTTTAAATGTTTGTGCCAGCATTTGGGGTGGAAACCAGCTGTGTCCGTTTTCCAGCAATTGCAGCATTTGCTGGTAGTTGGCGGCTTGCATATAACTGTTACAATAGGCCTGCGCGCCGGCTTCGACATACTCGAGCATTTCTCTAATATTCGGACGGTCAGAGCAGATACCGACAACGCAATGCTGTTTTTCAGATTCTTCTTTTATCCAATCAATACAGCCAAATTCAAGTGAAGTACTATGCATTAGATAAATTTGATTCGAATCGAGTTTCGATACCTCTCTAACCGAGTGAAGACTAAATGGGACGTCAAGCGCTTTATCAAGGTGATTTCGAAAAGACTTCGAAGAGGAATAAACCTGCAAGCTCATTAACGTTCCCTTAGCGCCTTATCCAGCCCCCGGTGAACCGGGTCCAAGAGGAAATCCAGTATCGTTTTCTTCGAGGTGATAATGTCCGCCTCGACAGTCATACCAACTTTAACAGGCAGTTTCTGACTTTCGTGTCCTATATAATCTTTTAAGGGTTTGATTCGAACCACGAAAAAACTCTCACCATTTTCATTGATAATAGTATCGGCACTGACAAATAAAACTTCACCCTGCAAACTGCCGTGAATGGCAAAATCATAGGCTGAAAACTTCAATCGTGCTGGCTGACCAATATGAATAGAGGCTATATCGGCTGGTTTTATTTCTATTTCAATTAACAGTGAATCTTCTTGTGGCACGATTTCGACTACATCGTCCCCAGGACTGATAACACCCCCGATGGAATTGGTATTAAGACGTTTGACGATACCGCGTACCGGCGATCGCAAAGTCGTACGCCTGACACGGTCTTTTAGGGCAGTTTGTGTTTCGCGGATGCGATCAATCTCCGCGTAGACTTCATTTAGCTCCTTTTTTGCCTTGTTCTGAAAATCAAGTTGTTCCTTCTGTTTCTTGAAATGCGCTTCTTCAATAACCGACCGCAGGCGGGGAATCGAAAGTTGCACAGCTTCCAGACCTCCCTCCATTTCGGCTTCACGTTGTTGCAGTTGTAAAAATTCGACTTCACTGATTATGCCACGCTCCTTTAGTGGTTGCTTAATTCTGATTTCCTTTTTAATTAGATCGAGAGAGCGGTTAATTTGCCGAGCTTTTGAATCAGCCTCTTCCAGCGCGCTTTGCTGCTGATTAATCTGCTCTTCGAGAATACTCAGGCTTTCGTTAAGCTGTTGTAAATTGGAATCATACAGGCTTTTTTCCGATTTATTTAAACGCGGTGATTGCGCACTTACTTCCTCATTAGCGACAAAATTAGAGCCGAATGCCTCGGCATTCAATCGAGTCGAACGGGCGAGTAATTCAAGATAAAGCAATCGATTTTCTTCAAACGAACTTGAGAATGCGATATCGCTAATTTTAACCAGCGACTGGCCAGCATCAACCGATTGTCCCTCTCGAACCAGAATTTCAGAAACAACACCGCCCTCCAGGCTCTGTACGAGTTGTACCTGGCTGGCCGGTGTCACCTTTCCGCTGCCACGGATTACGACATCAATTTCAGCCCAGCTCATCCAGATGATGGCCGTAAGCACAAATAATGCAATTAATAAAACGACAAAGTTTAGATAGCGGGGAGAGCGATGCACCACCGCAGCCGACAGGCTTTGCATATAGACATGATCACTTTTTCCATAAGCCCCAAGCTGAGTTGCATCTTCCAGATTAGTTACATCCTCGGTATGGTTATTCATTACCACTACCCTTTAACGCATCAATAACTTCCTGTTTCGGGCCATCCATGACCAGACGACCATCATCAATAACGATTAAACGTTCTACCAGATCGAGCATTGGCGCTTTGTGGGTTACCAGCAATAAAGTTTTGTCACGGGTATAATCATATAAGCGATTTTTAACCAGCGACTCAGTGGTGTTATCAAAACTATTGGTCGGTTCGTCCAGAATAAGAATTGGTTCATTGAGCAGAATCGATCGACCCAATGCAATTGCCTGGCGCTGTCCACCCGATAGATACCCACCTTGCTCACCGACATCAGTATCAAATCCCTGGGGTAGCTTATTAACGAATAAGTCGACGCCACTGATATTCGCGGAACGCAGTAGCCTTTCATCATTAATCTGCATGTCTTTAAAGGCCAGGTTATCTCGAATCGAACCTCGAATCAGCTCTATGTCCTGCGATAGATAACCGACATGATGACGCAGGTCGGCCGGATCAATTTGGTTGATATCGATATTGTCAATGCCGATATTGCCTTCAGTTGCCTGATAAAGCCCAACAATAAGTTTTAAGATACTGGATTTTCCAGAGCCTACTTTACCGATCAATCCGACATGCTCACCAGGTTTGATATCAAAACTAATTTCGGATAAAGATGCCTTGCTTGATTCGGGGTAACTAAAATCGACATTTTTGAAAGCAATTCTTCCGTCAAATACCGGGCGTCGTACAAAACCCTTGCCGTCGGGCCTCTCTACCGGTTGATTCATTAAGTCATTCAACGATTGGTAAGCCGTTCTGGTTTGCTCGAAACTGGTGATCAGCGATGCGATCTGCCCCATCGGTGCGACAGCTCGAGAGGACAACATAACCACGGCAATGAGACCGCCCAGCGACAGTTCGAGACCTGCAATACGATAAATACCGGCAACAACAAGGCTGACCGTTGTCAACTGAACGAGCAGGCTGGTAACCACGGAAATAGACGACGACAGCATACGAGCGCGCATCGATTTATTAGCAATACTACCTGATGACTCCTCCCAGACCCATTGCGAATAATTAAATGCGCCAAGTGTCTTGATTGTTTTTATTGCGCTCAGCGTTTCAATTAAATGTGCATTCTTATTGGCAGTAGCTTCGTAAGTCGATTCGACACTCTCCTTTAGTGGTCTAATTAATATAAAACTGTAAATCAGAATGATTAACATGGTGATGATTGGCACTGCAACCATGGGACCACCAATGAAAAATACAACTACCAGAAAGATGACTGAAAAAGGAATATCGACCAGCGTGGCAATCGTCGTCGCGGTGAAAAAGCCCCGGATGCTTTCGAATTCCCGGAGTTTGCTGGCAAATGCACCAATGCTTTTCGGCCAATGATCCATTTTTAAATTCATTGTTTGCGAAAAGATGATTGACGACATAATGATATCGCTCTTTTTACCCGCTATTTCGAGCAAATAATTACGCACGAAGCGTAGTACGGTATCAAACAAATAAACCACGAGAATACCAATAGCCAGCACCCATAGTGTTTCGATTGCATCATTCGGAACAACCTTATCGTAAACGTTCATGGTGAACAGCGGTGTTGCCAGAATAAACAAATTAATCAAAATAGAGGACAATAAAACACTGGCAAAAATCTCTTTCGATTTGGCCAGTGTGCCCCAGAACCAGTGGTCGTTCTCCTGTTTGAGCGCTTTGTGCTGCTTATCCTTAGATTTAGCCTGCAATTCTCGTTTCAAAAGAAAGGCATAACCAAGATATTCTTTTTCGAGCTGGGGTAACTCAAGCCATTCCTCACCCTCTCCTATTTCGGGTAATATTACCTTGGCACGTTTATTTTTCCGGTCGATATTCTCCAGAATGCAGGCATTGCCGTTTCTCAGCACCAGAATACAGGGTAATAAAAGTCGCGATAAACTAGGCAGTTTACGATGAATAAGGCGACTGGCGAATCCAGCACGACTGGCAACCCGAGAAAATAGACCCTTTGGGCTATCGATGCTGAACAGTTCAGGCCCGTTTGTCCCTGGTTTAACCGGTAATCCAGCGATCAGGGCATCGACACTCACCGGACGACTGTGCAGTTTAGCGAAGATCACCAGGCATTCGAGCAGTGGGTCATATTGGTGATGCGGGTCAATCATCTGTGGGCAAACCTGTACTCTATTTCCATTGATAATATGGATACTAAATGGTCATTTTTAGCTGGTTGCAAAAGCCTGAAACATCTTCTTTCAGAATATATTGTAGAGCTAAATGAAATAATTGTAAGCAGCACATTATTAGTAATTTATTGGTGTTTATATTACTTCAGGCTCGTCTAAATAATTACCCTGCATAATATCAATTCCAAGCTTTAGCAGTTCGTCGTAAAGTTGCCTTGAATCCACTCCAACAGCAATGATTCGAATATCAAGCGTATCAGTCATAGTTTTCAAGGCCTGAAAAGCCGACAACATCTCACTGCTATTCATGCCTTTCAGGGTTGTTGCATTAATCTTCGCATAGTTAAATTGCGCCGACTGCAGCAGTTGCAAAGACTGTCCAAAATCGAGATTGTCGACGCCAAATTGTTGCCCGTGGCGTCTTACCCGATCCGATATTTGCGTACACATTAACGAGTGATGCAATAAAACGTGATGACTGGCTTCGACGCACAATTGACTCCCCTTGTTCTGGCATTCAATCAGTAATTGATTAAACTCTTCCTGTAAATCTGCATGTTCAAAAAATGCAACACTGAGATTGATTGCCATTGGCACAGACTGACCCACCTTAATGTTTTCTCTAACCAACCGAAAAACCACTTTATCAATTTGCAGGGCCATACCAAGACTAGACGCGATCGGCATGAAAGCTGATGCAGGTATTTCCTGACCCTGCTGATTTCGAGTCCTTACAAACAATTCCCTCTGATATTTTTCAAAATTTCGATCCAGTGCCAACTGACCAACCAGAAACAGGCGATCTGAAAAAATAATGTCGTCTAACCAAGCGCGCCACTGCATTTTTCCCTGGGGCAAAGAGAGATCGGTAGAAGTGTTACTAATGATGCTATAGGGCCCTTCGTTAACCGCCTGAGTCAGGCAGTAATCGCTTTCCGACAACAGTAACCCGAGCTTAGAACCCGTATTTATAGTTGATACCGCGGCAACCAGATATATCTCCGATAGTGTATCTTCAAGGTCGGTGTTGGATTTAAAACTCAGATACAGGTTCCTGATAAAAGAAACGACGGCGTCTTCTTCTCTGGAAATTAAAAATGCGAATTCATCATTACTGATCCGCGCAGTATTTTCGGCTCTAACCCCTCCCTGAGTTTCCCCCATTAAAGCGGCTAAAGTTATAATTAAACTGTCGGAAACACGGTAGCCCTGCCGGTCTCGTAGCTGATCGAAATTGATCACTTTAATCATACCCAGACAACCGTGGAATGAAGATTCCTCCGATATTGATTGTTGTATTTGGTCAAGCATATATCGACGATTACCCAAACCGCTAAGTTTGTCGTGATATAATAATTCCTGATACCGGGCAAGCGTCTTTTCCTGCTCGACAAATACGCCCTTGACCTTTGAAATCATACGATTCATGGCCTCCACAACCCGTTTCAATTCTACCGTTTTAGGTAAGGTGGATTGGTGAACAAACTGATTACGATGAATAGCATCTGCTTGTTCTTTGACACGTCGCAAAGGCATTAACAAGTAGTGCAATACTATCCAGAGCAACAGAATGGCCCCGATTAATAACACCGCAAACCATTTCAGGGTTGATACCAGCGTATCGTACAAACCACTATAGGCAAACCCGGGGTGAAGGCTCAGTGTCAGCTCGCCTAACTGTGTCCAGCCATTCATTACCTGTGTATGGCCTTCTGCCGCCCCTAAAGGCACCATTTTTAAAAACCAGTCGGGTACATCCTCGAGCAGCAATTGCTGGTTTTTCTGGTGAATGACCTTTCCATCAACCGATACGAGTTTAATATAGCTATAGTAACCACTATCGAATACCGAATTAAACAGCGCTTCAAGTGTCGCGGGATCGTTCCCGTTGGGCAGATTACCTATCGCAATGCCAAGCGTTGTGGCCATGTCCTGGGCGCTGCTTTGCAACTGCCCTTGTAAAAAACTAGCAGTTCGCCTGAAGTCGTTCAGCATAATTATGCTAGCCAGAAGTAAAAAAGTGACTGTAACTAACAATGCAATTTGTTTGAATAAGGTCATCGTTTTTCCTTTTTAATATCAGAAAGGAGCTTTTGCCACTTACTGTTTTTGATTTTATCAGTTGGTAGCGATTTACCCAGACCCGCCGAAGCATTCGAAAGAAACAGCGAATTGGCGTTAAAGCTATAAACAGGTAAGAGATCTTTGCGTTTACTGGCCTCGAGAATTCTCGGGTTATAATTATCCAGTACCAGAGGGATACTAGTCGGTGTTTTAAAGTAACTTAGGACCATATGGGCAATATTCTGATTTAAAGCCTTAACGTATGTCAGGTATAGTCGATTGTCCGGCACACCAAGTTTGCGTAGTGAAAAGTACTTTGCAACAACAAAGTCTTCGCAATCTCCCTGATTAGTACCAATGAATTCCTGAGGCGTTTCCCAGTAGTCTCTAACACCCCATAGATCGATATCCTCTCTATAGTGAAACTGATTAAAAAAACGGTTTACTTCTTTCAGTTGGGTATCAATCGATTCGTTTTGTAATTCTGCAAGCAACTGATTAAGCGCCTGTCCGCGTCGATAAGCATCTGAGGAATAACTGTTTTTTAGCTGCGTGAGCATCTCCTGAGTTACTAAAGGTGTCGCAGATTGTCCTGAAACTACTAACGGTAAAGCAATACTACAAAAGATAAATAGACATAACCTCATGAGCAGTATTCTCTGAGAAGAATATCAATCCCCCGACGGATCGTTCTGTAGAGAATAAATTGAGGCTCTTTAGATTGTTGGTTAGGTCTGAGCGTCAATGAGTAAAACCGGAAAAAAAGTCTATCTTTGAGTGTCGACTATTCAACTGTTTTAACCCTAGATGCCAGGTTAGTTTGCGGGCGTGATCCGTGTAAAGATGAACTCACCACGTCGATTGATCGCCTGCCCGGCTTTTGTCGAATTATCGGCAATTGGATCTTTTTCACCACGACCTTCGGCGAAAACATAATCACCATTGATGCCTTTGCTGATCAGAAGCCTTTCGAGTGTTTTTGCTCGGCGTTGCGATAGTGCCAAATTATAACTTTCTGTGCCAGTACTATCCGTATAAGTTCTGATCATAATCTGAACATCACCGGACTTTCCTATATTATCAATGATACGAATGACTTTGCTTTTCGATATGTCGGTCAACTCGGTTTTGTTGTATTTGAAATTAACCAGTTGAACTTTTTTCAGATCGATTTTCAGCTTTTCATTCACTCTGATATAAACGGTTGCAATGGCCATAGTAGTCGCACCACTGCCATCAGATACGGTATAAGTGAACGAGTCTACCCCGACAAACCCTTCAGCAGGGCGATAAACCAAATTTCGGTTCTGGCTAAAGGCCAATTTGCCATTATTGGGTTTACCCACATCGATAATTGTTAGTGGATCATTCTCTGCATCGGTATCATTCGCAAGTAATTGCTCACGTGTCAAAAGAAGAATTCCACCACTGTCAGCATCAAAATAATCGTGTGCTGCAACTGGAGCTGAATTAACACGATTATAAGTTGCAGTATCCAATAAAGAAATCTGCTCTACATACTGGCAACCATAGGCATTGACGAGTACTCCTGGCATTGAATTATCACAATGATCTGTTCTGTCAGTCTCTTTATCCTGGTCTACATCTTCAGGCAACGGCATCTTGTCTTCAGATTTTGCTTCAATACGAGCTATAGTCAGATTGTTCTCGGTTAATGCGGCTTCCAGATTAAGCGCACTGAAAGCCTCGCCTAGTGCTTCGTAAACCCGATAACGGGCTGCAAAAGCATCGTAATAAGCTTCGGTATACAGATTTTTTGCCGAGTTCAATTCGTTTTCAGCGTCCAGTAAATCGATTAAATCTCGTTGCCCGATGAAGAACTCTTCCCGGTATGAGTCTCTAGTTTCCTCGGCCTTGTCGATATGTGTCTGTAAAAAGGTAATTTGCCTGTTTAATGATTCGTCAGCCATCCAGGCCAATCTAAGTGTATTAATAATCTGTCTTCTCACTCTTGCAGCAAAATCCCTTTGCTCGTAAGTCGAGCTAATTTTTTTATGCTGCTCAGCAGTATTCGCGCCCCCACGGAAAAAGTTATAAGTGAGGTTTAATGTCAGGCTTAATTCATCTGTATCACCGGTAATGCCGCCAATATCTTCACCTACTTCGTAGGCCAGGCGTAAATCGACATTCGGATATCGACTACTGAGAGAACGATTATAATCTGATTGAGCTGCCTTGATGTTGCTTTGTGCTACCAACATTGCCGGATGATGGGCAAGCGCCTGGTCGATTAGTGTATCGAGGTTGTCAATCGGTAGATCAGGCAAACTGGGTTCGACCAGGCTCTTAGGGTCTATATTGCGACCCAGAATATGATGTAACTGCGTTAATGAATCCTGGATATTATTTTGCTGGGCGATCAGACTGGCATGCGCTTGAGCCACCCTGCCCTCGGTTTGTTGTAATTGTGATCGCCGTCCAACGCCTGAGTTATTGCGTTCACGAATCTGTGAGAGTATTTCTTCATGTGAGTTAACATTTTCCTGTGCTAACTCAAGTAGTTCCTGCTGCTTCAATACTTCCAGATAAGCTTGAATTGCATCAAGTGCAATATTGTCTGCGGTATCGTAGAGGTCGAGTAGAGCCGCTCGGGCTCGGGCCTTGGTTTGTTCGATTTGATGCGTTGTATCGTAGCCGTTGAACAGGTTTTGCGTGACAGAAAATTTCAATTGTGTACTGTCATAGTCTACAGCATTGTTACCTGTTGCCGGAGACTCGGTTTCAAAAAAACCTGTCGATGCTTGTAGATCCACACTCGGTCGCCAACCACTATCCGCAATGCTTTGATCACTTAATACCTGTCGATAAATGTGAATTTTTCCTTTCACTTCCGGATGCGCACTAATAGAATCAGCGACCAGTTCAGACAATTCTATTGCAAGAGCGGATGGACTCATAACCCAGGAAAATAAGATAATGAGGATGGGTTTTATGCCATTGTTTCGTTTTATCATAGAGATTTAATGCATTCTGTCCTGATCAATACTGGCAAGGAGAGAAGGCGCAGGATTCTCGCCTAAAAGTGATGACTTTAACATTTCAGAGAATTCAATGACCTTTCCAGATCAATTAATTAGGTTAATATAACTCTTTAAGTCTTTGATTATATTATGTAATAATTGATTGAAAACAACCAATTTGCAAATCTTTGGCTGGTTAAAAAAATGCCGCAAATCGCTACAGAAATTATAATAGCGGAAATAAAGAAACATTTCTCCCGTTTATAGAAAAACAGGCTGTGAAGATAAATCAAAAGCCCGATTGATTTCGGGCTATTGATTGATATCGATATTACGTATTTTTGGCCTTATAGTTTTCGATTGCGGCAGCAATGGCATCCTCTGCCAGCACAGAACAGTGAATTTTTACCGGTGGTAACGCCAATTCTTCAGCAATATGCGTATTTTTAATTTCCGCCGCTTCATCCAAACTCTTTCCCTTCACCCACTCAGTCACCAAAGAACTGGAGGCTATTGCAGAGCCACAGCCGTAGGTTTTGAATTTGGCATCCTGAATTATTCCGTCATCTCCAACCTTGATCTGTAATTTCATGACGTCACCACAGGCTGGTGCACCGACCATACCCGTGCCGACAGTTTGATCATCGTCAATGACACCGACATTGCGTGGATTTTCGTAGTGGTCTAAAACTTTTTCGCTATAAGCCATAATAATTACCTCAAGTTAGTAGCTGCCTAATGCGCTACCCATTCAACTGAATTCAAATCAATGCCATCTTTATACATATCCCAAAGTGGCGAAAGAGCCCGTAGTTTTTCTACCGCCTTACGCACCAGGTCGACGGTATATTCAATTTCTTCCAGAGTCGTGTAACGACCGATTGTGAATCGAATGGAACTATGTGCCAGTTCGTCGTTGCGGCCTAAAGCACGCAACACGTAAGACGGCTCAAGGCTGGCTGAAGTACAGGCCGAACCGGACGATACGGCCAGATCACGCAAAGCCATGATCAATGACTCACCTTCGACGAAATTAAAGCTGATATTAAGATTACCTGCTATACGATGCTCAAAATCTCCATTAATATAAACTTCTTCGATATCCTTCAAACCATCGCAAAGGCGATCTCTCAACATACGAATACGATCATTTTCAGTCGCCATTTCTTCTCTGGCGATACGAAAGGCCTCACCCATGCCAACGATTTGATGTGTCGCCAGTGTACCCGAACGCATCCCTCTTTCATGACCACCACCATGCATTTGGGCTTCGAGTCGAACACGCGGCTTACGACAGACATAAAGTGCACCGATGCCTTTTGGACCGTAGATTTTGTGCGCTGAAAATGAAATCAGGTCGACTTTCAGCCTAGACAGGTCGATCTCTACTTTGCCGGCCGATTGCGCCGCATCGACATGAAAAATAATCTTTTTACCACGGGCAAATTCACCTATGGCAGCGATATCCTGGATTACACCGATTTCGTTATTAACGTGCATAATGGATATCAAAATAGTCTGATCGGTGACAGCAGCCTTGAGCTTATCGAGGTCAATCAGACCGTTTTCTTCTGGATCAAGATAAGTTACATCGAAGCCTTCACGTTCGAGTTGTCGACAGGTATCGAGAACGGCCTTATGTTCAGTTTTTACAGTAATGATGTGATTGCCCCTTTTGCGATTAAAATGCGCAGCACCTTTGATCGCAAGGTTATCGGACTCAGTGGCGCCGCTGGTCCAGATGATCTCACGCGGGTCGGCGTTAATCAGGTCGGCAACCTGTTTTCTGGCCGTGTCAACTGCCTGTTCGGCCTTCCAGCCAAATTCATGACTACGCGAAGCGGGGTTACCAAACCTGCCTTCTATGGTCAAGTATTCAGCCATCTTTGCGGCTACACGTGCATCTATCGGAGTAGTAGCACTGTAATCAAGGTAAATGGGTAGTTTTAATTCGCTCACTGTTCTCTCCGTTCAGGCCGCCACGTGCGACCGATTTAAAAATCGACCATATTGGGCATCCTGTTTTATGACTAAATCATTTATCTCTGGGCGGTTGACGTATTGTTCAAGTTTAATACCATTGAGAAATTCATATAACTTACAGGACAGATCATGCCAGAGGTGATGCGTTAGACACTTGTCACCCTTCGAGCAGTTTCCTTTACCGCCGCAGGTAGTCATATCGAGTTTTTCATCGACCGACTCGATGATATCCGCAATTGATATATCGCCTGCACTCCTGGCAAGCCGGTAACCACCGCCAGGACCGCGTACGCCTTCCACCAGGCCATGTTTGCGTAACTTCGAAAATAGTTGTTCAAGGTATGACAGGGAAATACCCTGGCATTGAGAGATGTCCGCCAGCGTAACGGGGCCCTGTCTGTCATGCAACGCTATATCCATCATTGCTGTGACGGCATATCGACCTTTAGTAGATAATCGCATCGCTATTAGTAATTCCTGACCATTTCAGTCAGGAATTTAATCCAAGCTTGGGTCAAGGTCAAGATGTATTTGATTATGGGTTTATAACAAACTTATATTTGTTAATAATTTCATGGGATTAAGAATAATTCAGACTATTTTTCCCGGGGCTCTATATTGCCTCATGGGCTGAAAGTAATGTCCCTGATACAGACAGTAGCCCAACCATTTATAAAGAAATCGATTCATCCTCCATTTGAGCTCGATGGTTTCGTTTATATCGAATAATCCAGGAGATCGAGAAATTAGTTGTTGAACTTCAACCAGGCGTGCATCGTGATAAATTGTAAGATGGAGGTCAGGCTCGAACTGGTATTTCTCGGGAATACCGAACCGATAGGTCATATTCAATAAAGTAGTGTATCGACATCGTTCGGTGACATTGAGGTAAAGATCGTTATGCCCGGGAACCGTTGAGACCATTCGATCAGCGATGGTCAGGTCGGGAGCAATCTTACGTAAACGTAAATAGTTGTATTCATATAAATCCATTAATGCAGCAAAACTGCGTGCGGTCGGCGCGTGGTTAATTTTATTTTGATCGAGTTTAACTAGCATGTATGTCCTGATTTAAACGAATTAACTGATATCTAAGATCGAGATATTCGTGAATATTTTTAAATCGGTCGGCCAGCAAAATCAAATGCTGCCGGAATTTCGGTTGTTTTAAAACTAATATCATCCCCCAACGGCAAGTATAGACAGAATATTCGCTGAATTGTCGGTAATCGTCATTAAATCGCCAGTCAATTGAACCAGATCTTAAATTTAATGATAATTTTTCTGGCGTCTGTTCGGTTTTTTGTCTGTAGTGAAGTAGATCGTGCATAGACAAAAGAATGGTCAGGGAAAACAACATCAGGCTTGTCAGGCCATTCTGGAAATAAATCAGCAGCGTAACCGCAGCTAATAGATATAAACTAAAATTTATGCAAAGTAGAGCCAGCGACGGTTTGAGTTGATACATGACCATGGCAACTGAACGGGGTTAGAATCTTTGCTTAACCATGTTTTTGAGCACCTCAACCAGCCTGCCAATTGCTTCATCGTCCACGGAAGCTCGACCAACCAGTAATGCAAATAAATCAGCATCCTCCATTTCCAGCAAATATCTAAAAGACTGCCGTTCCCGCTCATCAGCCTCGTCAAAATAAAAATCCAGATAGCCTGTCATCAACACATCCAGTTCTTTCATGCCTCGACGACATAACCAGCGCAGGTTAGAATTTTCTGACACTACATTTTACGCTGAACCAGTAGTTTTTTGGTTTCGGCTATTGCTTTGGCCGGATTGAGGCCTTTCGGGCAGACTTTTGTGCAGTTCATAATCGTATGGCATCGATAAAGCTTAAACGGGTCTTCGAGGTCATCCAGGCGCTCTCCTGCAGCTTCGTCTCGGCTATCGACAATCCATCGGTAAGCATTGAGCAGGGCTGCAGGACCAAGATAGCGATCGCTATTCCACCAGTAACTTGGGCAACTGGTCGAACAACAGGCGCACAAAATGCATTCATACAGACCATCGAGTTTTTCACGATCATCCTTTGACTGTAAACGTTCCCGGTCGGGTGGCGTCGGTGAATCTGTTTTCATCCAGGGTTCTATCGATGCGTATTGAGCGTAAAAATTGGTGAGGTCGGATACCAAATCCTTGACGACTGGCTGGTGCGGTAATGGATATACTTTAACATCGCCCTCGATCGCTGAAATAGGGTGTGTGCAAGCGAGTGAGTTTTCACCGCCTATATTCATCGAGCAGGAGCCACATATACCCTCACGACAGGAGCGGCGAAGCGATAGACTGGAATCCATTTCATCTTTGATTTTGAGCAGGGCATGTAAAACCATCGGCCCACAGGAATCCATATCGACTTCATAAGTGTCGGTACGTGGATTGTCGCCACTTTCCGGATCGAAGCGATAAATTATAAACCGTTTGATGTTGTTCGCGCCTTTTGGCGCATTAAACAGCTTCCCCTGCTTGACGACGGAATTTGCGGGTAAGGTGAACTCGGCCATGATATTTTCCTCGGGACTTTAATAGACTCGCTTTTTCGGCGGGATGACTTCACACTCGTTACTCAGAGTAAACATATGTACCGGACGATATTCGAAACTCACATTACCGCCTGAATCCACCCAGGCAAGTGTATGTTTCATCCAGTTTTTATCGTCCCGCTCGCTATAGTCTTCGCGCGCGTGACCGCCTCTACTCTCCTCCCTGTTAAGCGCGCCATGAAGTGTGGCTTTTGCCAGAAGTAAAAGGTTTTCAAGCTCCAAAGTCTCAACAAGATCGGTATTCCAGATCAAGCCACGATCAGACAGGTTGACATCCTTGAAATTTTCAAAAATTGAATTTAATTTGTCCACCCCTTGCTGCATCGAATCACCGGTACGAAAAACAGTCGCATGTTCCTGCATGGCGAGTTGCATGTCCTTTCTGATTTTCGAGGTAGGCGTAGAACCTTTGGAATGACGCAGCCGCTCAAAACGGTCGATTATGGCATCAGTACTATCGTTAGGCAGGTTCTTATGCGGTGTACCTGGAACGATGAGTTCAGCAGCCCGCAGTGCAGCTGCTCGACCGAAAACAATGATATCGAGGAGCGAATTCGAACCGAGGCGATTGGCCCCATGTACCGAGACACAGGCAGCTTCGCCAATTGACATCAGGCCGGGAACCACCGAATCCGGGTCGCCATCCTTTAAAATCACCATTTCTCCATGATGATTGGTCGGGATACCACCCATGTTGTAATGTGCCGTTGGTAAAACCGGTATCGGTTCCTTAGTCACATCTACGCCGGCGAATATTTCTGCCGACTCGGCAATACCCGGCAACCGCTCTTCGATAACTTCAGGACCAAGATGCTCAAGATGCAGGTAAATATGATCTTTATCCGGACCGACACCCCTGCCCTCGTTGATTTCGATGGTCATCGAGCGGCTGACAACATCACGCGAGGCAAGATCTTTGGCATTTGGAGCATAACGCTCCATAAAGCGCTCACCGTCTGAATTGGTCAGATAACCACCTTCACCACGAACACCCTCGGTAATCAGCATTCCCGCGCCGTAAACGCCTGTAGGATGAAACTGGACAAATTCCATGTCCTGTAACGCCAGACCGGCACGCAAAGCCATTCCGCCACCATCTCCAGTGCAGGTATGCGCCGAGGTTGCCGAAAAATATGTACGTCCGTAACCCCCGGTCGCTAACACTACTGTATGTCCGCGAAAGCGATGCAGTTCCCCGGTTGCGAGGTCCCAGGCCATCACTCCGCGGCAAACGCCATCGTCCATGATCAGGTCAAGGGCAAAGTACTCGATAAAGAATTCGGCCTTGTGCTTGAGAGACTGCTGGTAAAGAGTATGCAAAATAGCATGCCCCGTTCTATCTGCAGCCGCACAGGTTCGTTGCGCGGTACCTTCACCAAAATTAGTAGTCATACCGCCAAAAGGTCGCTGATAAATCTTGCCTTCGTCGGTACGTGAAAATGGCACTCCGTAGTGCTCGAGTTCGATGACAGCAGGTACCGCCTCCCTGCACATATATTCAATCGCATCCTGATCACCCAGCCAATCCGAACCCTTGACCGTATCGTACATATGCCAACGCCAGTCATCCGAACCCATATTACCAAGTGAGGCACTCATTCCACCCTGGGCTGCTACCGTATGACTACGCGTTGGGAAAACTTTGGTGATACAGGCCGTCGATAAACCTGCCGCTGCCATTCCCAAAGTTGCGCGTAATCCGGCACCGCCGGCACCGACTATAACAACGTCATAAGCGTGATCGATAATTTTATATTCTTGTGTCATCAACTAGGCTCCGACAAAAATCTTAATGACGGCAATAATACCGGCTAGCGCACAAATAAGGTTAACAAAACCAGTCAGGATGATTAAGACCGTGCGTTTGGCATGCGAGGAAATATAATCCTCAATTACAATCTGGAGACCTAACTGAGCATGGTAGAATACCATGACAATTAACAATATAAATCCAATCGCTACGAATGGCTGCTGTATAAATGCGGCCAGGGTCGGATAATCGGTGGGTAGCGAAGCGAGGCAGAATCCAAACCATAAAACTAGCGGGATCAACGCGATAGCCGTTAAGCGTTGGTGCCAGAAATGGGAGGTGCCATCCTTAGCAGACCCCAGACCATTTACCCGGGATAATGGGCTACGATAATTATTCATGATTACGCCCCTCCTGCTGCAACAATCCAGGTTGCTACGGTCAATACCACTGCAACTACAATTGCCAATCGAGCAGTTTTATCACTGGTTTCCAATTCAAACCCAATGCCAACATCCCAGAACAAATGACGGATGCCATTGCAGAAGTGAAAATAAAGTGCAAACGTTAAAGCGAATAAAATTAGCTGGCCCAACCAGCTATGCAAAAAAGCCTGGGCCGGTGCATAGGATTCCGGGCCGCCAGCAAGCGCTACAAGCACCCAGACCAATAATATCGAGCCTATTGCCAGAAAAACTCCGGTTGCCCGATGAGTAATAGATAATATCGCCGTCAATGGCAATCGATAGATCTGCAAATGGGGTGACGTAGGGTGCCTTGAACTGGTATTCATAATAGTCCTGTCGATTAAATCGTGATATTAGGTATATGGACGTTATCAGCTTAAAAATCGATACATTGACCGTTTTTTTCCCAGTCACCAAAACGGGTAGGCTCCCTGCCTTTGGGGCCACCGAATTCTTCCAGTCCGGTTTGAACTTGATCCCGATCGGGGGATGCTACCGGCTCAGTTTTTTCTGGTTTTATCGGGTTCTCGGTTTCTAATCGTTTCGACATCTAATGCATAATACTTCAAATGTTGCGCCGCGATACATACTACCACAATAAGTTTTTAAAATAGTACTATATAAAAGTCGCTAAAGAATGGTGCTATAATTAATCAGTATTTACTACGAAAAAATCCAAAACACCAACCGTTTATTCTCGATATAATTTAAAGTTCATTGAGCAACATGGGAATTAACTCGTTATGAGGAACGTAGCCATTAAATTTGGTGCCATTTGCCGAAAATAGTGCCGGTGTCCCTGTAATACCAATTTTACGACCAAGTGCAAAGCCCCGGTCAACTGCAGTTGCTTTTTCGCAATTCCCGTCGGGTAGCTCGCCCTTGGTAACGCCCTTGGCAATATTCATAGCAACATTTTTATCGGTAGCACACCAGACGCTTTTCAGATCCTTATAACCCGGGCCTCGATTCCCGCCCCGGGGGAAAGGAAAGTAATGCACACTAATACCTGCCTCTTGTAAATAGCCTACTTCCGTGTGCAATTTCTGGCAATATCCGCAGGAAGTATCGGTAAACACATTAAGCACCGCTCGTTCCTGCCCTGTTGAAGGAAAGATTATTAAATCAGAAAGGGGTACTTTGGCAAGTAATTCCTTAACGGATGCCCTTCTGCTAACTTCAGTGATATTACGCGCATTTTTCAAATCAATCAGATCACCGATGAAGACATAGCGCCCACCTTCAATCAAATAGGCATATTTATCGCCAAATTTGGTTTGGTATACCCCATCGATACCTGTCTCGGTTGCCGGCGCAATATCATTACTGCCAAGCCGAAGCCTTAACAATTCAGTTACATCGGCTTTTACAGCGATAACCTTAAATCGGTCAGCCCATTGTTGATAAACATTGTCCGGCCATTTAGATTGGAAATAGCCAATAATATGCCGGGTATCCTGCTCTGAAAGCTCTCCTTCAAAAGCAGGCATGGTACCACCGATCTGAATATTACCCTGTCGAATAGTTTGAGACAGTTGCTCGAGCGAATGGTGCCAGGCATGTCCGGTTCCATTCAATGGGGGTGCAGATTTTTCGCCACTGGCTTGCTCCCATCCAGCAGTTGCTTCGGCATTCGTACCATGGCATCCGGCGCAATTTTGGTGAAACAACACTTCGCCCTGGCTAACAATATCCGAATTATACCAGCGCTCTGTTTGCGCCTGAGCAGCATGCGCACATAACATTAAAAAGCTCAGAATAAAATTTTTATAAAGTTTCATGTTGTTCTCAAATAAATTCAGATTAATGCCCGCACTGATTTATAAGTGTAGACGTATTAGTCTTTAATTTTCAGATAAAGTTTCGCGTTGCCAGATCAGAACTCGGTTATTCGCAGGCATGGCAATATCGTCAATTAACTGTAACCCGGCTTGTTCCGCAATTCTGTTAACGACTTCGAAGTGTTTGATACCACTTTTGGCGTTATTGTGCTTCAACCAGCGCTCAAACTGTCGATTACTATCGGAGGTGAAATCACCGTGATAGTTAAAAGGCCCATAGACGATAAAATATCCTTCCTGCTTTAAACAATCCGTCGAACCCCGGATACAATGCTCGGCTTCAACTCCACTCATGATATGCAGGCTATTGGCAGTAAATATCAGGTCATATTCCTTTATCGGCCATTCACCACAAACGTCAAGCGTTAGGGGTGGATTTAGATTGGGCAGGTCAACAAAGGATAACCATTTTTGGATACCAGGCAGATAGTCAACCCTGTCGGAAGTTTGCCAGATGACTCCAGGATTTAATTCAGCGAAATGGACTGCGTGTTGCCCGGTACCACTACCGATTTCCAGAATCTCGAAACCGGCCTTTAAATAAGGCCGTATCACTTCATGAATGACATCCTTATTTTGATCACAGGACTCTGCGTAGGGCCGATTCATTTTGACCGATCCAAATTAATACTGCGCAGGTTTCGAAGCTTTTCAGCGATTTTAATTTCGAGACCTCGATCAACCGGTTGATAATATTGTCTGCCGATTAATTCATCGGGAAAGTAGGTTTCTCCAGCCGCGAAACCATCCCTTTCATCATGTGCATACCGATAATTTTCGCCGTATCCCTGTTCTTTCATCAACTTTGTCGGTGCATTACGCAAATGTTTGGGTACTTCCAGGCTGCCTGATCGTTGCGCGTCCTCCATTGCCTGATTAAAAGCCGAATACGCAGCATTGCTTTTCGCGGCACAAGCCAGGTAGATGATTGCCTGGGCGATCGCCAGTTCACCTTCAGGACTGCCCAGGCGCTCGAAAGTTTGCCAGCCTTTGAGCGCCAGTTCATGGCCACGCGGGTCGGCGATACCGATATCCTCGACCGCAATACGGACAACACGCCGGGCTATGTATACCGGGTCACAACCGCCGTCGATCATACGACAAAACCAGTAAAGTGCTGCATCCGGATCGGAACCTCGAACCGATTTATGTAATGCAGAAATCTGGTCGTAGAATACATCACCTTTCTTGTCAAAACGTCGTAGACCCTGTGTTACCGTGTTTTCCACCAATGCACGGTCGACTACCTTATTTTCCGCGAGGTCACTGATGATTTCCAGATAGGTTAAAGCGCGCCTGGCATCACCATCGGCTGTTTGTGCCAGTAATTGGCAGGCATCATGGTCAATCGTGAGATTCAATTGACCCAGACCCTGTTGTCGATCAGTGAGTGCCCTTCTGAGCACTTTTTCAATCTCTTCGTCCGAAATGGCTTTCAATACATAAGTTCGGGTTCTTGACAAAAGTGCATTATTTAATTCGAAGGATGGATTTTCGGTGGTTGCGCCGACAAATAAAATTGTGCCATCCTCAATATACGGTAAGAAAGCATCCTGCTGCGACTTATTAAACCGATGTACTTCGTCGACAAACAACACTGTTTTAGCAACAACCAGTTTGGCCTGTTCGATTGCCTGTCTAATATCTTTAACCCCCGAAAATACGGCTGACAATGTTAAAAATTGGGCATCAGAATAACTTGCAATGAGTCTGGCAATAGTTGTTTTTCCAGTACCAGGCGGACCCCAGAACAGCATCGAATGAAGCCGGTTAGACTCGATGGCCTGCCGCAACGGCTTTCCTTCAGCAAGCAAATGTGATTGGCCGAAGACATCATCGAGATTGTGAGGGCGCATTCGATC